>CAZCJT010000257.1:0-4446 GCA_964498565.1 uncultured Acidimicrobiaceae bacterium | reverse complement strand
CAGCGCCGGCGGTGGCGTCGTCCGCATCGAGGCCACGGCCGGCGGCGATCCGGTGGCCGTGCACATCGACCCGGCCGCCGTCGACCCCGACGACGTCGAGGGCCTCGAGGACCTGGTGCTTGCCGCCCTCCGTGACGTCCAGGTGCAGGCAGCTCGGGTGCACGCCGAGGCGATGGGCGGCTTCGATCCGTCGGCCATGCTCGGCGGCCTGCTCGGCGGCGCTGGTGCCGACGAGCCCGACGACGAGGCCTGAGTGCACGCCGACGCCGTCCAGAACCTCATCGACCAGCTGGGGCGCCTGCCCGGCATCGGCCCGAAGTCGGCCCAGCGCATCGCCTACCACCTGCTGAAGGTGCCGAAGGAGGACGCGCTGGCCCTGGCCTCGGCGGTCGCCACCGCCAAGGAGCGGGTGCGGTTCTGCGAGGTGTGCCACAACCTGTCGGAGGCGCCTCGCTGCCAGATCTGCGCCGACCCCCGTCGCGACGTCACGGTGGTCTGCGTCGTGGAGGAGCCCCGGGACATCGTCTCGGTGGAGCGCACCGGCGGCTTCCGTGGCCGCTACCACGTGCTCGGCGGGGCCATCAACCCGATGGAGGGCGTGGGCCCCGACCAGCTGAAGGTGCGCGAGCTGCTGGCCCGCATCGACGTGGACCACGTCACCGAGGTCATCTTGTGCACCAACCCGAACCTCGAGGGCGACACCACGGCCATGTACCTGGCCCGGCTGCTCAAGCCGCTCGGCGTGCGGGTCACCCGGCTCGCCAGCGGTCTCCCCGTGGGTGGTGACCTGGAGTACGCCGACGAGCTCACGCTCGGGCGGGCCCTCGAGGGCCGGCGCGACGTCGACGCCTAGGCGCCCGAACGCGCCGGCGGCCCGGTCGGGGGGACCGGGCCGCTGGGGGAGTGCCAACCCGGGCATCGGACACTGGACGGAGGCGGGCGGGCGGTGCGAACCGCCCAGCACCCGATGCCCGGGGAGGTCATGTGCCGTGGCGACCGGGTCGGAGCCCTGCGCCGCCATGACGTTGCGGTCACGTTACAACGGTGGCGTCCCCATGACAAGGTTTGTCCGGAATGATCCGGAAAAGTCACCGTCTGTGTCAGATCTGTGACGCGTCGGTCACTCGACCAGCGCCGGCGCCGGCGGCGCGACGACCGTGGCCGGCGTCCCCGGATCGTCCAGCTCGGGCCCGGCCCGCAGGAACCCGTAGCCCAGGATGCCGGCGATCAGGCTGCCGGCGAGGATGCCGATCTTGGCCGAATCGGTCGTGAGGCTGCCTGGGTCGTAGGCGAGGCCGGCGATGAACAGCGCCACGGTGAACCCCACGCCGGCGGTCATGGCGAGACCGAACACGGTGCGTCGGGTGACGCCGGCGGGCAGCGTGCCGAGCCCGAGCTTCTGGCCGAGCAGCGTGAAGCTGAAGACGCCCACGGTCTTGCCGACGACCAGGCCGGCGACGATGCCGAGGACCACACGGTTGGACGCCAGGCCGTCGAGGGCCTCGTCGGAGAGCCGGACACCGGCGTTGGCGAAGGCGAACAGGGGCACGATGGCGAAGGCCACCCAGAGGTGCAGCTTGCCCTCCAACCGGTCGAGCGGTGACTGGGTCTCGGCCACCAGGCGCTCCATCTCCGACAGCCGCGATGTGGCTTCGTCGTAGTACTCGTCGTACTCGGGGCGGCTCTGTGCCAGGTCCAGGTCGGACTCGATGGCGTCGAGCGCCGTCCCGTGGGCGATGAGCGAGGACATGTCCTCGCTGAAGTTGTCCGGGTTGTAGAACGGCCAGGCCGGCGTGAGCAGGCCCAGGATCACGCCGGCCAGGGTGGCGTGCACGCCGGTCTCGTGGAAGGCGAACCAGGCGAACAGGGCGAGGCCGACGTAGACGGGCAGCGCCCGCACGTGCCGGCGCTTGCAGACCTCCACCGCGAGGAGCGTGGCGGCCGCGATGGCCAACCAGCCCAGGCTGAGCTTCGACGTGTAGAAGACGGCGATCACCACGATGGCCCCGATGTCGTCGGCGATGGCCAGGGTGAGCAGGAAGACCTTGGCCGCCGGCGGCACCCGCGGGCCGACCAGGCTGACGACCGCGACGGCGAACGCGATGTCGGTGGCCATGGGGACGCCCCAGCCGTCGAAGCCGGCGCCGCCGGCGTTGATCAGCATGAAGATGCCCGCCGGGAACAGCATCCCCCCCAGGGCGGCGATGGCGGGCAGCGCCGCCTTCTTCGGGTCCCGGAGCTCGCCGTGCACCAGCTCGCGCTTGATCTCGAGCCCGACGACGAAGAAGAAGATGGCCATCAGCGCGTCGTTCACCCACTCGACCAGGGTCAGGTCGAGGTGGGCCAGGCCGCCGAGGTGCACGGAAAGGTCCGTCTCCCACAGCGCCTCCTGGGCGTGGTACCACGGCGAGTTGGCCCACACCAGCGCAGCCACGGCGGCGACCAGCATGAAGACGGCACCGCCGGCCTCGGCGTGCATGAAGCGCTGGAACGGGCGCACGAACGTGCGTGGCACGAAGGTGTCCTGCTCGCTCCACGTGGGGCGGCGCATGGTGGTCAGGCGGCGTTCGGCCATGGGGTCTTCCTCAGGGGGCACGGTGCCCAGGGGATCGTGCAGCGGCGAGCTGCTCAGATCGGCGGAGCGGGGGGACGCTTGAGGGTCATCGAGACGATCGTCCCGTCACCGGCTGGCTCGAAGGTGACGTCGTCGGTGAGGACCTTGATCAGGGGGATGCCGAGCCCGGACTCGTGATGGAGCCGGGTCGGGTCGGAGGGATCGGGCAGGCTGGCGAGGGCGTCGGGGTCGAAGCCCGGGCCCCGGTCGCGGATGTCGACGCGGAAGCGGTCGTCCTCGAGGTGGCACGAGATGATGACCGGCTGGTCCGCGGCCTCGGGGCGGTGGGCCTTGATGGCGTTGCTGCACGCCTCGGTGACGGCGAGGCGCAGGTCGTCGAGGCGGGAGTCGGGGAGGGGTGGGTCGAGGGTGGCGGCGGTGGCGACCACGAGCCGCACGACGGCGAGGTAGTCGAGCCGGGGCGGGATCTCCAGGACGATCTCGGCCACCGCCACCGCCTACTCGCCCCGGCCCGCGACGGCGTCGTCGACCGTCGCTTCGATGGCGAAGACGTCGTGGAGGCCGGTGGCCTCGAACACCTTCAGGATCCGGGGGTTCGTGCACACCAGGCGCAGGTCGCCGCCGTCGCTGCGGGCCCGCCGGAGGCCGCCGACCAGCACGCCGAGCCCCGTGGAGTCGATGAAGTCGACGTCCTCGAGGTCGATGACCAGGCGCGTCGTGCCGACTTGGACCAGCTCGGTGAGCCGGTCACGAAGCGCTGGCGCGGTGGCCACGTCGATCTCGCCGGAGGCGGCGACGACCGTCCAGCCGTCGACGTCGAGATCGGGGATGTCCAGCTCCATGCAGTCGAGCACGCTACCGCTCGGCACGGGAGCTGCCGTAGGCCGGCGCACGACACCGGTGGAACTACAGGCCTGCCATCGTGTCGGCGGTGGGGCGTACGATCGCCGCCGTGGCCGGCGATCGCAGAGATCCCAGCGACCTCGAGTCGCTCGTTCGGCACCGGGCCGAGCAGCTGCTCGACCGCGATGGGGCCCACCTGCCCGATGCCGACCGGCTGGTGCACGTGGAACGGATCCCCGCCGTGGGCGCTCGCCACGCCGAGCTGGCCCGGCCGCTGCCGGCACTGGTCGGCGAGCGGCTCGGCGTCGATCAGCTGTACACGCACCAGGCCGCCGCCCTGGACCTGGTGCGCGACGGTCGCTCGGTGGTGACGGCCACCGGCACGTCTTCGGGCAAGTCGCTGATCTACCAGGCCGCCATCGGGGAGGCGGCGCTGGCACCGGTGCGCCCGGGCACCGCCCTGTGCCTGTTCCCCACCAAGGCCCTGGCCCAGGACCAGCTGCGCGCCCTGGCCGCGCTCGACCTTCCCGGGGTGCAGGCGGTCACCTACGACGGCGACACCGGCCGACAGGAGCGCGGCGAGGCCCGGCGCAGTGCCTCGGTCGTGCTCACCAACCCCGAGATGCTCCACTGCGGGATCCTCCCGCACCACGCCGGCTGGATGCGGTTCCTGTCCCGCCTGCGCTACGTCGTCGTCGACGAGGTGCACCTGTTCCGGGGGATCTTCGGTTCTCACGTCGCCCACGTGCTGCGCCGCCTCCGCCGGGTCGCCGCCCACTACGGCGCCGACCCGGTCTTCATCTGCTCCTCGGCCACCATCGGCCAGCCGGCGGCGCTTGCGTCGGCCCTCACGGGGGTCGACGTCACCGCGGTCACCGACGACGGCTCGCCGTCCGGCGAACGGATCGTCGCCATCTGGAACCCTCCCGTCCTCGACGCCGACACCGGCGTGCGGGCCTCCACCCACGGCGAGGCCGCCGGCCTCGTGGCCGACCTCGTCCGGGGCGGGCGCCGCACCATCGGCTTCT
>CAZCJT010000256.1:0-4477 GCA_964498565.1 uncultured Acidimicrobiaceae bacterium | reverse complement strand
GTCCGGCGACTGGTCCGCGCCGGGCTGGGGCTGGGTCTGGCCGCGGCATCCTCGGTCGGCGGGCGGGACGAGGTGGGCGCACCGGGCACGGTCACCATGACGCCGGTGGCCGAGTCCGTGGTGGTCACCCAGACCCGGGTCGAGGATCCGGGCGGCACGGCCTCCATGCGACCCGACGTCGCCCGCGACGGGGGCGTGGCCCAGATGGTCCCGGTGGTGCCCGGCCGACCGACGACCTGGGTGGTCGGACCGGGTGACTCGTTCTGGAGCATCGCCGAGGAGCTGCTGGCCGACGCCTGGGGTCGCCCGCCCACCGATGCCGAGACCGATCCGGTCTGGCGTGGCCTCGTCGAGCGCAACCGCGGGCGGCTGGTCGACCCCGGCGACCCGGACGCCATCCACCCCGGTCAGGTGTTCGAGGTGCCCCCGCTGCCGCCGGTCGCCTGACCGACGGTGACACCGACGTCGACGCGGAGCCGGACGGCGACCTCGTTGGCCAGCAGTCGGCCGTCGGGTGTGAGCACGGCCCGGTCCCCCACCACGTCGACCAGGCCATCGAGGTTCGGGTCGTCGAGGTCCAGCGCGGTGGTCGGGACGCCGTGGCGCGTGCGCAGGGCCAGCTGGAGCGCCTCGAGACGTCGGGTCCCCTCGTCGAGATCCTCTCCGGCCGCCTCCGTGGGCTGCCCCGCCTCCACGGCGTCGAGGTACCGCTCCGGGGTGCGCAGGTTCCACCAGCGACGGCCGGCCCGGTGGCTGTGGGCGGCGCAGCCGAAGCCGAGGTACTCGCCGGCCTGCCAGTACAGCCCGTTGTGCCGGCACTCGTGTCCGGGGCGGGCCCAGTTGGAGACCTCGTACCAGCGCAGCCCGGCCGCGGCGAGCCGTTCCTCCGTCAGGAGGTACTTGTCGGCCTGGTCATCGTCGTCGGGGTACCGGTCCGGGTCGGCGGCCAGCGGCGTGCCCGGCTCCACGGTGAGCCCGTAGGCCGAGATGTGCGGCGGGTCGAGGGCGAGGACGTCTTCGACGCTGCTGGCCCAGTCGTCGACGGACTCCCCGGCCGCTCCCATGATCAGGTCGAGGTTGAAGGTCTCGAACCCGGCGTCGCGGGTCCACGCCACGGCCTGGCGGACGTTGTCCGGGTCGTGGCTGCGGCCGAGGGCGGCCAGCACGTGGGGGCGCATCGACTGCACGCCGAACGACATCCGCGTCACGCCGCCCGCCCGGTAGGTGCGCAAGGACTCGGCCGTGACCGTGTCGGGGTTGGCCTCGACGGTGACCTCGGCGCCGGGTGCGAGCGGCAGCCGGGCGAGCACGTCGACCAGGCCCTCGGCGGGTACCAGCGTCGGGGTGCCGCCGCCGACGAAGACCGATGTCAGGTCGGGCAGGCCGTCAGCGACGGCGCGATCCACCTCGACCGCCAGCCCGGCCAGGTAGCGATCGACCAGGTGGCCCCGGTCGGTCCAGGTCGCGAACGCGCAGTAGTCGCAGCGGGTGGAGCAGAACGGGATGTGGAGGTAGGCGCCGAAGGTCAGGGCCGAGGGGCTCCTAGACCCCGGCCCGGCACAGGCCGAGCTGGTCGAGCCGGTCGAGCGTCCGCTCGGTGGCCACGCCGAGGATGCAGGCGATGGCCCGCACGTCGTCCTTGCGGATCGTGAGCATGCGGCCGTTGAAGTCCTGGCGTTGGATCTGGATGGTGCGGATGTAGCGATTGAGCATGGCGCCCTCGGCGCCGCCCAGCTCCGACAACATCTGGAGATCGAGGACCAGCTGGTTCTCGCCCTGGCGGGCGAGGGCCCGGTCGGTCAGGTCGATGACCTCGCCGCCCTCGTCGTCGGACGGGAGCAGCTGGTCGACGGGAACATCGTAGAAGCCGGCCAGGCGGTGCAGGCGCGGGACGGAGATCGACCGCTCGCCCCGCTCGTAGGCACCGAGGACGGAGGCCTTGAACTCGGAGTCGGATGCCGCTTCGACGTCGTGCAGGCTCAGGCGCTTCTGGCGACGGATCGCACGCAGCCGGTCCCCCACCTTGCGGCTGTAGTCGAGCCCGGCCTCGTCGAGGTCTTCCATCACCATGTCCGCTGCTCCTACCCCACCCGCTGTTCTGGGTCAACGTAGGGATCGACCACGCTCCGCACAACCTCGACCACCCGGACAAGTGGCACATTCCGTGCACGTCGGCGCGCGCCCCTGCGTCATCGGACCCACCCGCTACGCATCGCACCGAGCAACGCACCTGCCGTAATGGCGGCGGTCTCGGCCCGCAACACGTGGGGTCCGAGGCCCACCGCGTCAGCCAGCAGGGCCCGCTCCGCATCGGACCACCCGCCCTCGGGCCCCACCGCCACCACCGGCCGGTCGAGCGTGATGCCCACCGGCCCGCGATCGAGCCGGACTGCACCGCGGGCGGCGAGGTCGGCGACGTCGGTGACCGGCTCCACCACCGGCAACCAGCAGCGGTGGGCCTGCTCGCACGCAGCCCGGGCGATGGCGGTGAGCCGGTCGTGCTGGCGAGCCGCCTTGGCGTCGTCCCAGCGGACCACCGAGCGCTCCGCGCGGAACGGGACGATGCGGTCGACGCCCAGCTCGGTCAGCTTCTGGACCACCAGGTCGGGCTTGTCGGACTTGGTGAGGGCGAAGGCCACGGTCACCTCGGGTGCCGGTCGCGGCACGAACACGACGTCGCCGGCGGCCTGCAGCTCGGGCCCCCCGGTGAAGCGGCACCGGCGCCAGGATCCTCGCCCGTCCGTGGCTGTCAGGCGGTCCCCGGCGCGCAGGCGCCGCACCTTGGCCACGTGGTGCAGTGCGTCGGGATCGAGCACCGGAGCGGCCACGTCTTCGACGAGCACGTGGGGATCGGAGCCGTCCGGGGGCTCGTGGCTCAGCGCCACCGGATCACTTGAACGCGGTGCGCAGCCTGGTGAAGAAGCCCCGGGTCTCCTCGGCGACCTCCTCGCCCCGCAGCTCGGCGAGCCGGCGCACGAGGCCCTCCTGCTCCTCGGTGAGGTCGTGGGGCAGGTCGATGACGACGTGGAGGTGCAGGTCGCCCCGACCGCCCCGGTTGACGATGGGGACGCCCTTGCCCCGGAACCGGAAGACGTGGCCGGTGGCGGTCGCGGGCGGGACGGTCACCGTCTCGGTGCCCTCGAGCGTCTCGAAGCCGATCTCGGCGCCGAGCATCGCCTGGGTGACGGCGATGTGCAGGTCGGCGTGGAGGTCGGCGCCGTCGCGCCGGAACACCTCGTGGGGGCGGACCCGGAAGTGGACGTAGAGGTCCCCGGGCGGACCGCCACGGGGCCCAGCCGCACCGCGACCCTGGAGGCGCAGCGTGGAGGACGCATCGACGCCCGGGGGGATGTCGACGGTGAAGGACTTGTCCTGGAGCGTGCGGCCCTCGCCGGCGCAGTTCCCGCACGGGTCGGCGATGACCTCGCCGGCGCCGCCGCAGCGGGGGCACGCCGCGGTGGTGACCATCTGGCCGAGCAGCGACTGGCGCACCCGTCGGACCTGCCCGGCGCCGCCGCACTCGGAGCACGTGGTGGCCGAGGTGCCCGGGGTCGCGCCGGTGGCATCGCACACCTCACAGGCCACGGCCGTGCGGACGTCGACCTTGTGCTGGGCGCCGAAGACGGCCTCGGTGAAGTCGAGCTCGGTGACGACCTCGAGGTCCGGCCCTCGCATGGGCCCCGACCGGCCGCCGCCACCGCCCCCGAAGGGGTTCTGGCCACCGAAGAAGGCGTCGAAGATGTCTCCCACGCCGCCGAAGCCGGCGAAGGGATCGCCGGCGCCGGGCTGCCCGGCGCCGCCGATGCCGGCGTCGCCGAAGCGGTCGTACCGGGCCCGCTTCTCCGGGTCGCGCAGCACCTCCCACGCCCGGGCCACCTCCTTGAACCGGGTCTCGGCCTCGGGGTCGTCGGGGTTGGCGTCGGGGTGCAGCTCGCGGGCCTTGGCCCGGTACGCGCGCTTGATCTCGTCCGCGGAGGCGTCACGGGGGACGCCGAGGAGCTCGTACAGGTCAGCCACAGGTCGCTCCGGGTCAGCCTTCGGTGAGGTGGTGCTCGAGGCGCCGGCTCACGGCCGCCACGGCGGCCATCGCCTCGGGGTAGTTCATGCGGGCCGGGCCGAGCACGCCGATGGACCCCGCCCGCTCGCCGTCGACGGTGTAGGGCGCCACCACGAGGGCGGCGTCGGCCAGGGGCTCCATGCCGGTCTCGGTGCCGATGGCCACCTGCAGACCTCGATCGACGACGTCGCGCAGGAGGGTCACCACGACGAGCTGCTCCTCGAGCACGCTCAGCACCTGCTGCACCGTCTCCACCGCGTCGAACGCCGACGCCACCCGCGAGGCGCCCCCGACGAAGACGCCCTCGGCGGAGTCGGCCGGCGACGTGCGGCGCAGCACGCCCACCACGGCGGCGACCACGGCGTCGGTGTCGGCATCGCCCGTGAGCGCCACGTCGGCGGGCACGGTGCCGCGCATGGT
>CAZCJT010000255.1:0-4498 GCA_964498565.1 uncultured Acidimicrobiaceae bacterium | reverse complement strand
GGGGGGGGGCGAACAGCTCATCCCCGTCCCCGCCGGTGCCGGCGGCATGGTCCTCGGCCCGGTCGGCGTCGAGCTCGGTCGGGGCGTCACCGCCGGTGGCGGCATCCTCGTCGGCCCCGGCAGCCGCGTCGGTGGTGGGGACGGCAGCGTCCTCGACCGTGGTGTCCCCCTCCGGTTCGGCGAGGTCGGCGAGCAGGCTGTCCTCTGGGCCGGCGTCGGTCCCGGCTCCCGCCTCGAGCTGACCGGCATCGGCCCCAGACACGACATCGGGCTCGGGCTCGGGCTCGGCAGCCGGCTCGGGCTCAGCTCCGGCGTCCGCATCGTCCACGTCGTCGGCCGTGTCCCCTGCACCGGCCACGATGTCGGCCTCGGTCTCCGTCACCGGCGCGACCGTGTCGTCCACCTCGTCCGCCGCAGCGGGGGTGGCGTCGTCGGCGGCCGACTCGTCGTCCCCGTGGGGGTCCACCGCGCCCGGGCCGACGATGCCGACGAAGCCGTCGGGCAAGTCGGGCTCGCCCGGGTCGGGCAGCGCGTCGGCCAGCTGGCTCGTGATGTCGTCGAGGTTCTCCCGGACCAGGCCATACGCGGCCAGCAACCGCTCGCGACCGGCGAGGAGGCGCTCGATCTGGTCCCGGGCCGCGTCCCGTCGCCGCTGGAGGTCCTCGAGGACGCGGGTCCTGACCTCCTTGGCCTCCTGCACCATGCCACGGCCCTCCTCCCGGGCCTCCGCGAGGATCCGCTCGACCTCGGCATCGGCGTCCGCCCGACGCTGCTCGGCAGCGGCGAGCTCGGCTTCGGCCAGCTCCGACGCCTCGGCCTTGGTGGCGGCAGCCTCGGCGTCCGCATCCTGTCGGATGCGGTCGGCCTCGGCGGTGGCCTCTCCGGTGGCCTCGGCCAGGACCTCCTCGGCCCGACGGGTCAGCTCGTCGACGGTCGACCTGGCTTCGGTGACGAGGCGGTCCGACTCGGTGGTGGCCTCGCGGATCATCCGGGCCGCCGACTCCTCGGCCTTGGACCGGATCTCGTCCGCGGCCCGACGGGCGGTCGACAGCACCGACGCCGTCTCCTTCCCCACCAGCCCGACGAGCTCGTCGTCGTCGAGCTGGGACAGTGGCGGCGGCGGAGCTGCGGCGGCGGGGGCCGGACCGGCCGCGCCGAGCTCTGCGACCTCGGCACGAAGCGTGTCGACCAGGTCGTTGGTGGCGGCGATCCGGGCGGCGACGGTCTCGAGGAACTGATCGACCGCCCGGGCGTCGTAGCGTCGGGACGACCCGGGGAACCGCACGTTCCGCAGGTCGGCCGGATCGATGCGGGGGTCCTCGGTCATCGCCGGGCAACCCTACGTGCGGCCGGTCGCGTGCCGGTGGAGGCCACGGGACGGTCTCGGTGTCTCAGCCGTCGTCGAGGCCGAGCAGGTCGAGCAGCCCGCTGAGCAGCTCGACGGCCGGATCGAGGACAGGGTCCAGCAGGCCGCTTCTCGGCGGCTCCGTCGTGGTCGTCGTGGTGGGACCGGTGGTCGTGGGCGCCTCGGGAGCAGACGTGGTCGACGTCGACGTCGACGTCGACGTCGTCGACCGGGGCTCGGATCCGGGGACGGTGGTGGGGCGGTCCGGCACCGTGGTGCCGGATGAGCCGATGGCCAGCTCGATGGTGTCGAGCACCGGCGCCGCGCTCACTCCCTGGTCCAGCGCGACCAACCCCCACGCCGCCCCGGCGGCGCGGAAGGAGAACACCGCGTCCCAGCGCTCCCGGAAGGTGCCGCGGCGGCCCTGGACGACGACGGCGGCACCGACGAGGGTCTCGCCCGGCGAGCGTTCGGGGGCGAGCAGGTCCGGACCGAGCTCCCGCTCGTCCGCCAGCGCCGGCAGCACGGACCGGAAGAAGGCCACCGACCGCCCCGACCCCGGCGGCAGGTCGCTGGTGTATCCCCGGGCGAGCGCCTC
This sequence comes from uncultured Acidimicrobiaceae bacterium, assembly GCA_964498565.1. GTDB lineage: Bacteria > Actinomycetota > Acidimicrobiia > Acidimicrobiales > Salinilacustritrichaceae > Salinilacustrithrix. The sequence goes on along the minus strand of CAZCJT010000255.1, from coordinate 2,555 downwards.
CAGGCGCTCGCCGAAGGCGATGGCCTCGCCGAGGAACCGGCGGTCCCACTCGTCGCTCCCGTCGAAGGGGATCGGCTCGGGGGCGGCGCCGGCCACCAGCACGAGGCGGCGGAGGGCGACCAGCTCGGCCACATCACCGACACCGGTCAGGCCGGTCCGCCCGGTGTACGCGCTGGCCACGACATCGTCGGCATCGACCCGCAGCGCACCCTGCGCCGACAGGGTGGCCGTGTCCACGGCGATCTGGGCCGGGAACCCGTCGGCCACCAGCACGTCGCCGGCGGTTACCCGGGGCGGCGAGCCCACCTCCAGCTGGGTGCCGACGCCGTCCCGGTGGCGCAGCTCGTAGGTGGCGCCGCCAGCGAGCTCGAGGACAGCGGTGCCCTCCTGCATCGCGACCCGGTCCCCGAAGTCGACGAGCTGGGTGTCGTCCACCACCGACCTCGTCGTGCCGTCGGCTGCGGTGACCACCGCCGTCCCGTCCACGGCCACGCGCCCCTGCGCCGAGCCGGGGCCAGCATCGTCGCCCCGGGCCAGCACCGCGACCACGCCGGCCACGAGCACGGCAGCGATGAGGGCACCCAGCGCCACCCGCCGGGTCACGACCGCACCGCCGGACGCTCCAACGGCAGGGCCAGCCGCACCGTCGTCCCCTTGCCCACCTCGGACGTGCAGGTCAGGTCGCCGCCGTGGGCCCGCACGATGCGGCTGACCAGAGCGAGACCGAGCCCCAGGCCACCGAACCGGCGGGGGGTCGACCCGTCGGCCTGGGCGAAGTCCTCGAAGATCGCCTCCCGCCGGTCGGGGTCGATGCCCACCCCCTGGTCATCCACCGTCAGCACGAGCCGGGGCCCGGTGCCGTTCTCGTGCACCGACGCGCTCACCCGGATGCGGCCGCCATCGGGCGAGTACTTGATCGCGTTGTCGATCAGCTCGTCGAGGGCGACGTCGACGTACCGGCGGTCGAGCACGGCCGGTGGCACGTGGCGGCCCACCCGGCGGGTGAGGCTGTGCGTGTCGGGCAGCCGGTCGCTCCACCGCTGGGCGAGCGCATCGAGCAGCACCCGGGCCTCGACCTGCTCCTCGTGGAGCTGGAGCCGGCCGGCGGCCAGGGTGGCGAACTGCACCAGCTGGTCCGTGACCCGCAGGAGCTTGCGAGCCGACTCGTGGATCTCGCCGGCGAAGCGCTTGGTCTGCTCGGGCCCGAGCTCCCGGGTGGCGAGGATGTCGGCGTAGCCGAGCACGGGCGTCAGCGGTGTCCGCAGCTCGTGGCTGACGTTGGCGATGAACTCCGTCTTCATCTGCTCGATCTCGCGCTCGCTCCGCACGTCGCGCAGCACGAAGACGGCGCCGGTGAGCATGCCGCCGGGGCCGCGGAGCGGTCCGGCCGACACGGCCACCGGCACCGTGGAGCCGTCTGCGCGGGCCACGTCGAGCGAGGCCGTCCACGAGTCGACCACCGGCTTCACGAAGCGGGACGTCACGTCGATGCCGTCTTCCCCCGTGACGGTGCACGCCTTCGCCATGGTGCGGCCCAGCACCTCGCGCGCCGGGACGCCGAGCAGCTCCTCGGCCGACGCGTTGAAGTCCGTGATCCGCCCCCGGTCGTCGACGGCGATCAGCGCCTCTCCCATGCCGGCGACCACGCCCTCGAGCCGGCCGCGGAGGGCGGACTCCTGGTCGGCCGCCGACCGCAGGTCGTCGGTCATCGACTGGAGGGACGCCGCCATCTGGTTGAACGTGGACGCCAGCACGCCGAGCTCGTCCTCGGTGCTGACCTCGGCCCGCGCCGCCAGGCGTCCCTGCTGCAGCTCGCCGGTGACGGCGGTCAGGCGGCCCAGCCCGGCTCCGATCCGGTTCCCGGCGTACCCGGCGAGCACCATCGCGAGGGCGGCGGCGCCGAGGGCCACGAGGAACAGCAGCCGGAACAGGTCCTGGCGGGTGGCGTCGATGCGGGCCTGCGGCACGGCGATGGTGATCGCGAGGGTGGGCACCAGCTCCTCGTCGAACACGGGGACCGCCACCACGAAGCGGTCGCCGTCCACGGTGGTGCGGGCCTCGCCCTCGCGGAGCACGTCGCCGGCGAGCTCGAGGGTCTCGGGCATGCCGGCGAGCCGCCCCGTGCCGGCGTAGACACGGGAGTTGTCGGCGAGGGCCATGCCGACCCCCTCGTCGACCGAGGATCGGTCCGCCACCCGGGACGCCAGGAAGTCATCGTCGAGGCGGGCGGTCACGACAGCGACGCCGAGGAACTCACCGCCTTCGGTGGTGATGGGCGCGCCGGCGACCGCGAACGTCCGCGTGCCCACGATGCTGACCGCGTCGGTGGGCTGACGGGTCTCGAGCACCTGGGCGACGACGTCGTCGCCGAGGAGCGGGATGGCTGTGGCCTCGGCGAGATCCAGGGCGCCGGCCAGGCGCCCGTCGGCACCCACCACCACGAGCGGCCCCGGGTACTCGAGCTGGAGGACCCGGGAGCGGAAGGCGTCGAGGGCCTGGGCGACGCTGGCGCGGGCCGCCTCGGCCTCGGCCGGAGCCGTGGTGGGGTCGGTCGC
>CAZCJT010000254.1:0-4506 GCA_964498565.1 uncultured Acidimicrobiaceae bacterium | reverse complement strand
GGGGCGACCCGGGGACCGGCCGTGGTCACGTGCCCCGGGAGCCCTCGACGGGGAAGGTCTGCAGGAGGTGGTTCCAGCCGCAGCCGCCGCAGACTTCGATGACGTAGCACGTGCACTCGGTGGTGGTCCGGCGGACCTTGTCCATGTCGGCGCGGTCCTCGATGGCGTATCCCGACTTCGGCAGGTGGGGGCCGAAGGCGTAGGTCACGAGCACGAGGAACCGGTCCTCGCAGATCGGGCAGATCTCGGTGGTCTTGCGGCTGATGTGCTCGGCGGCCCGGCGCAGCTCGGGGTGCGCGTCACAGACCTCGTGGTGGGCCAGGCGGCCCCGGCGGTACTCGGCGACGAGCGCGTTGCGGGCGATGCGGTGGTCGACGACGCCGGCCGGGCGGGCGACGCCGGCGCCCGTGGCGAGGTTCCCGGGGTGGAACGGCACCCGGAGGAGGCTACCTAGATCCCTTCCTTGCGGGCGCGGAGGATGAGGGTCGCCGGGACCCCTCGCATCACGCGAGCCCAGTGCGCGCCGCCGCCGGACCCGGTGAGCGCCGGTTCGAGCACGTGGTCGACCCGGAACCCGGCCCGGCCCAGCTCGGTGAAGAGCGTCCCGGTGGAGCGGACGTGGGTGCCGTGGCGGGCGTCGTCCGGGCCGTAGGGCTGCTCGTCGAAGGCGGACCGGCGGATCTGCAACGGGTCGGGCCCGTCGGGGTCGAGCAGGGCGAAGGTGGGGTGCGGCACGCTCAGCACGAAGCTGTGCTCCTGGCGCAGGACCCGGTGGAGCTGGCGGAAGACGCGGCCGACATCGGCCACCGTGACCAGCGAGTGCACCGAGATGGCGGCATCGATGGTCTCGGCCCGCAGGAACGCCAGCTCGGCCAGCGGCGCCTGGTGCAGCTCGACCTTGACGTCGGCGGCGTCGATGGCCCGGCGGGCGGCACCGATCTGGTCGGGGTCCTCGTCGACGGCGATCACCCGGGCGCCGGCCCGGGCCATGGCGATGGCGTTGCTGCCGGCCCCGCAGCCCAGGTCGAGCACCCGCTTGCCCGACAGGTCGCCGAGGAGGCGCAGCGACGGCTCGCCGGGGATGTCGGGCCCGTAGGTCACGGCGTCGTCGGGGAGGTCGGCGCCCGTGGGGGCGGCGACGGTGAACGGGGTCCAGGCCATGGGGCCAGTCTCCTACGCAGGCGGCTGGCGCTCGTGCCACCAGGCCAGGACGCGGCGGCGGGCCTCGTCCTCGTCGAGGGGACCCTCCTCCATGCGGGCGTGGAGCAGCATCTTGAGCGCCTGACCCACGACCGGACCGGGCGGGACGTCGAGCAGCTCCATGACCGCCTGGCCGTCGAGGTCGGGCCGGATGGCGTCGATGGCCTCCTGCTCGCGCAGCGCGGCGATGCGCTCCTCGAGGGCGTCCATGCGCCGGGCCAGCATCTCGGCCTTGCGCCGGTTGCGGGTGGTGCAGTCGCAGCGGGTGAGCTCGTTGAGCTTGTCGAGCAGCGGACCGGCGTCGCGCACGTAGCGACGCACGGCCGCGTCGGTCCAGGCCTCGTCGCCGTAGCCGTGGAAGCGCAGGTGGAGGAAGACCAGCTGGGAGACGTCGTCGCGGATCTCGTTGGGGTACTTGAGCTCCTTCATGCGCTTGCGCGTCATGCGGGCACCGACGACCTCGTGGTGGTGGAAGGTGACGCCCTTGGGACCGAAGTCACGGGTGTCGGGCTTGCCGATGTCGTGGAACAGCGCGGCGAGGCGCAGCACCAGGTCCGGAGAGGTCTTCCGCACCACGGCGATGGTGTGGGCGAGGACGTCCTTGTGGTGGTGGATGGGGTCCTGCTCGAGGCGCATGGCGGTGAGCTCGGGCAGGAAGTGCTCGGACAGGCCGGTGTCGGCCAGGAACCACAGCCCGGGCGAGGGGTCGTCCAGCACCATGAGCCGGTCGAGCTCGGTGCGGACCCGCTCCGCCGACACGATCGCTATCCGCTCCCCCATCGCCTCCACCGCCTCGATCAGCTCGTCGTCGGGCTTGAGCTCGTAGCGGGTCAGGAACCGGGCGGCCCGCAGCATGCGCAGCGGGTCGTCGGAGAACGACTCGGCCGCCGACAACGGCGTGCGCAGCACCTTGGCTGCCAGGTCGGCGGTGCCGCCGAAGGGGTCGACCAGGCGGGCGTCGGGGAGGGACAGCGCCATGGCGTTGATCGTGAAGTCCCGGCGGGAGAGGTCGGCCTCGATCTCGGTGGCGAAGCTGACGTCGGGCTTGCGGGACTCGGGCACGTAGGCCTCGGCCCGGTGGGTGGTGATCTCGTGGTCGACCACCCGCTGGTCGGCACCGTCGCCCACCCGCACCTTGGCCCCGATGGTGCCGAAGCGCTTGCCCTGGGTCCACAGGGCCTGGGCCCGGTCGAACCCGCCCAGGATCTCCTCGATGCGGTCGGGGGTGGCATCGGTGGTGAAGTCGTAGTCGACCGGGCGGTTCTCCCCCAGCAGCAGGTCGCGCACGACGCCGCCCACCAGGTAGAGGCGGTGGCCGGCGTCGTCGAACGCCTGCGCCAGGGGCGCGACGTCGGCGAGCACGGGCGCGAATCGCTCGGGGATCACCGGATCAACGGTACCGGTGGGGGTTCGGAGCCCAGGATTCGGTACCTGCGCGGACGGGTCACGTCCTCACGCAACCCGGTTGGCGGCTTCGCCGCCGGAGGGCACCGTGCTCATGGGTCGCCTCGCCTGCGGCTCGGCTCCTCAGATCCCGCCGCTACACCACGACTGCCAGTTCGGAAAGAGTGGAACTGGCAGTGGTGGTGTTGCACTCAGAAGTGGACCGCGACCTGTTCCTTGAACAGGTCGAGGGTGTCCCTCCGCCGGGTGCCGGCGCCGAGGGTGAAGTCGGGGACGATCAGCTCGTCGACGCCGGCGTCGCGGTAGTCGCCGATGATGTCGACCACCTCCGAGGGGGTGCCGACGATGGCGGCCCGGCCGACGCCGCCCTCCCGGATGCGGGTCAGGTACGACTCGTCCTCGGAGAGGAAGAGGAGGGCCTGGGTGGAGCGGCGGATCTCGGCCGGGTCGCGCCCGATGTCGTGGCAGTGGCGGTCGAGGACGGCCGACTTGTGGGTGAACACCTCGGGGGTGCTCCACACGTTCCACTCCTGGGCGTGCTCGGCGGCGATGCGCAGGGTGCGCTTCTCGCCCCCGCCACCCACGAGGAGGGGCAGCGGGCCGACCGGCTTGGGCTCCATGGGCGCATCGGTGAGCCGGTAGTGCTCCCCGTGGAACGTCGTGCGCTCCCGGGGGTGAGGCTGCGGACGATGGCGCAGGCCTCGGCGAAGCGGTCGAGGCGCTCCTTGGTGCCGTACAGCTCGATGCCGTAGCGGTCGTGCTCGTTCCGCTGCCAGCCGGCGCCGAGACCCAGGATGATGCGCCCACCGGACACCACGTCGGCGGTGGCCGCCTGGTTGGCCAGGACGGCGGGGTGGCGGTAGGTGTTGCCGCACACGAGGGTGCCGATGCCGACCCGGGGGACGGCGGCCGCCAGGGCGGTGACCACGGCCCAGCACTCGAGCATGGGGCCGGCGGCCTCGTCGTCGTTGCTCATGAAGTGGTCGGCCACGTAGATGCGGTCCCACCCGGAGAGCTCAGCGTGCCGCGCCACCTCGAGGATGTCGGGCCAGGGCTGTTGCGTGCCCGGCCACACGGCGAACTCCATCGGGCCGACCCTACGCCCTGCCGGTACGGGCTCCCGGGCATGGCCCGGGCGGTCGTCCCCGCCTCAGGAGCGCAGGAGCTCGATGCGCAGCTCTTCGGGATCGGTGGCCGCGGCGAGGGCGGCGGCCTCGGTGACGCGGCCGGCCCGGACCTGGTCGCGCAGGGACTGGTCCATGGTCTGCATGCCGTGGAAGACGCCGTCGGCCAGGAGGGCGCCCAGCTCGGACATGCGGGCCTCCTCGGCCAGCACGGCCTGGATCTTGGGGGTCCCGACCAGCACCTCGGCCACGGGGACGAGGCGGCCGTCGGTGCCGGTGAGCAGGCGCTGCACGATGACGCCGGCGAGGGACCGGGCCAGGGTCTGGCGCACGTTGGGGCGCTCCTCGAAGGTGAACAGCTCGAGGAAGCCGTCGACCACCGACCGGACGGTGTTGCCGCCGATGGTCGCCAGCACGAGGCGGCCGCGAGCGACGGCGTCGAGGGCGGCGAGGGCGACCTCGCGGTCGGCGATGTCGGAGATCGTGACCACGTCGGCGTCGAGCCGGGAGGCCGACCGCACGCCCTCGGCCAGGCCGGCCACGTCGGTGGGCACCTCGAGCTGGCTGATGAGGCTGCGGTCGTCGCGGTGGAGCACCTCGGCGGGGTCCTCGACGGTCACCACGTGGCAGGCACGGGTCCGGTTGACGTGGTCGACCATGGCGGCCAGCGTGGTGGTGGCGCCGTTGCCGACCGGGCTGGCCACGAGCACGAGGCCCCGCTCGCCCGACGCCAGCGACGTCACCGCCGTCGGCAGGCCGAGCTCGTCGAGGGGCCGCA
>CAZCJT010000253.1:0-4517 GCA_964498565.1 uncultured Acidimicrobiaceae bacterium | reverse complement strand
TACACTCGGCCGCTCCTATGAGCACGTCCCCCATCCGACAGAAGCTGGTCATCGTATGAACTCCACCGTCGAGGAGCTCGATGGCAACAAGGTGAAGGTGTCGGTCTCGATCGACGAGACCGAGTTCGACAAGGACATCGACCTCGCCTTCAAGCGCATCGCGCAGGAGGTCAACCTCCCCGGCTTCCGTCGTGGCAAGGCGCCGCGTCGCATCCTGGAGGCCCGCCTCGGTCAGGGCGTCGCCCGCGAGGAGGCCCTGCGCGAGGCGCTGCCCAAGTACTACGCCGACGCCGTCACCGAGCACGACGTCGACGTCATCGCCGCGCCGGAGCTGGAGATCACCGGCGGGCAGGAGGAGGGCCCCGTCGAGTTCGAGGCCGTCGTCGAGGTCCGCCCGGTCGTCACCGTCCCCGGCTACGAGGGCCTCCAGGTCACGATGCCCTCGCCGGAGCCGTCCGACGAAGAGATCCAGAACCAGATCGATCGGATGCGCAACCTCGACGCCACGGTCGAGGTCGTCGACCGGCCGGCCGAAGAGGGCGACACCGTCATCATCGACATCGTCGGCACCCTCGACGGCGAGGAGGAGGACGGCCTCACCACCGACGACTACAGCTACGAGGTCGGCTCCGGGATCATCACCACCGAGGTGGACGAGCAGCTCAGCGGCGCCAAGGCCGGCGACACGCTCTCCTTCGACGCCACCCACCCCGACGAGGACGAGGAGCGCCAGCTCCACTTCGACATCACGGTCAAGGAGGTCAAGGCCAAGGTCCTGCCCGAGCTGACCGACGAGTGGGCAGCGGAGAACTCCGACTTCGAGACCGTCGAGGAGCTCGAGAACGACCTACGCACCCGCATGGTCGAGGTCCGCAAGGCCCAGGGCGCCGGCGAGCTGCAGGAGAAGGTCGGCCAGGCCCTCGCCGCGCTGGTCGAGATCGAGCTGCCCGAGGCGCTCGTCAGCATGGAGCTGAACAACCGGCTCCAGGACCTGGCCATGCGCCTCCAGGCCCAGGGGCTCCAGCTCGAGCAGTACCTGATGATGACGGGCCGCTCGCAGGAGCAGCTGGTGGACGAGCTCCGGGAAGCGGCCGAGACGTCGTCGCGCGTGGACCTCGCACTGCGTGCCGTGGCCGTTGCCGAGGGCATCGACTGCTCCGACGAGGACCTCGACGCCGAGATCGAGTCGGTGGCCGTCCGGGTGGGGGAGAAGCCCGCGAAGGTGCGCCAGCAGCTGGAGCGGAACGACCAGATCCCTGCGGTACGCTCGGACATCACCAAGCGCAAGGCGCTGGAGTGGCTGCTCGACCACGTCGCGATCGTCGACGAGCACGGTGAGCCGGTCGACCGCAGCCTGTACGAAGCCGATCACGATCACGATCACGAGCACGAGGAAGACAGCGACGGATGAACCCCGAGCAGGTGGCCCAGCACAGCAGCGTCGTCCGCAACTACCTGGTGCCCACGGTGGTCGAGTCGACCAACCGGGGTGAGCGGGCCTACGACCTCTACTCCCGCCTGCTCAAGGAGAACATCATCTTCCTGGGCACGCCGATCGACGACAACATCGCCAACCTCGTCTGCGCCCAGCTGCTGCACCTCGAGTCGGAGAACTCCGACAAGGACATCAGCATCTACATCAACAGCCCGGGTGGCGACATCACGGCGCTGTTCGCGATCTACGACACCCTGTCGTTCATCAAGAACCAGATCAGCACCATCTGCTACGGCCAGGCCGCCTCGGCCGCCGCCGTGCTGCTGGCCGCCGGCACCAAGGGCAAGCGCCTGGCGCTGCCGCACTCGCGTGTGCTGTTGCACCAGCCGTGGGGCCAGGGCGGGGGCCAGGCCACCGACATCGAGATCCAGGCCCGGGAGATCATGCGCATGCGGGACCTGCTCAACGAGATCCTGGCCGAGCACACCGGCCAGACGGTCGAGCGCATCGAGACCGACACCGACCGCGATTTCGTGATGACCGCTCCCGAGGCCCTCGAGTACGGCATCATCGATGAGGTGATCAGCCGGCGCTCGCTCGCCGACACGACGGGTCCGATCCGGGCCAACTGAAGACCAGGGGGGACCAGCAGGTGGCCAAGTTCGGAGACGGGGGCGAGCTGCTCAAGTGCAGCTTCTGCGGCAAGTCCCAGAAGCAGGTCAAGAAGCTCATCGCCGGGCCGGGCGTGTACATCTGCGACGAGTGCATCGATCTCTGCAACGAGATCATCGAGGAGGAGCTGGCCGAGTCCTCCGACCTCTCCTTCGACGAGCTGCCCCGGCCCCGGGAGATCTTCGAGTTCCTCGAGGAGTACATCGTCGGCCAGGTCGACGCCAAGAAGATCCTGTCGGTCGCGGTCTACAACCACTACAAGCGGATCCAGTTCGGGCACGGCACCGTCCACGACGACGTCGAGGTCGCCAAGTCCAACATCCTGCTGCTCGGCCCCACCGGCTCGGGCAAGACCTTCCTCGCCCAGACGCTGGCCCGCCTGCTGAAGGTGCCCTTCGCCATCGCGGACGCCACCGCCCTCACGGAGGCCGGCTACGTCGGTGAGGACGTCGAGAACATCCTGCTGAAGCTGATCCAGGCCGCCGACTACGACGTCAAGAAGGCCGAGACCGGCATCATCTACATCGACGAGATCGACAAGGTGGCCCGCAAGTCGGAGAACCCCTCGATCACGCGCGACGTCTCCGGCGAGGGCGTGCAGCAGGCCCTGCTGAAGATCCTCGAGGGCACCCAGGCGTCGGTGCCGCCCCAGGGCGGGCGCAAGCACCCGCACCAGGAGTTCATCCAGATCGACACCTCGAACATCCTGTTCATCTGCGGCGGTGCCTTCGCCGGCATCGAGCGGCTGGTCGAGTCCCGCCTCGGGCGCACGGGCGTCGGCTTCGCCGCCGAGATCCGCCAGAACAACGACCGAGACATCGGCGAGCTGCTGAACGAGGTCCGGCCCGAGGACCTGGTCAAGTTCGGCCTCATCCCCGAGTTCATCGGGCGGCTGCCGGTCATCGGTGCGGTCGGCCACCTCGATCGCGAGGCCCTGATCGAGATCCTGACCGAGCCCAAGAACGCCCTGTTGAAGCAGTACCAGAAGATCTTCAAGTACGAAGACGTCGAGCTCGAGTTCACCCAGGAGGCCCTCGACGCCGTCGCCGACCAGGCGCTGCTGCGGGGCACCGGCGCCCGTGGCCTGCGGGCGATCCTCGAGGAGGTGCTGCTCGACATCATGTACGACATCCCGGGCCGCACCGACGTGGGCAAGGTCCTGATCGACGCCGACGTGGTGCTCGAGCGGGTGAACCCCACCATCGTCCCCCGCGACACCAAGGCCGACCGGCCCAAGCGCGCCGCCTCTTGAACTTCGGTGACGCGCTCGCCCACCTGGACGAGCACATCAACCTCGAGGCCACCCTCGACGGGCCCAAGGCCGGGGCGGTCCACGGCCTCTCCCTCGACCGCATGCGCGGCATCGCCGAGGTGCTCGGCGATCCGCAGGCCAGCGCGCCGGTCATCCATGTCACCGGCACGAACGGCAAGGGGTCCACGTCGCGGCTCATCACCGCGCTGCTCGGCGCCCACGGGCTCACCGTCGGCACCTACGCCAGCCCCCACCTCGAGTCGATCACCGAGCGGATCCGGCGCAACGCCGAGTCGATCTCCGAGGAGGACTTCGCCGACGTGGTCGGCGAGATCGCCGCCCTCGAGTCCATGTTCCCGGACCGACCGAGCTACTTCGACCTGCTCACCGCTGCGGCCTTCGCCTGGTTCGCGCGGGAGGCGGTCGAGGTCATGGTGCTGGAAGTGGGCATGCTCGGCCGCTACGACTCCACCAACGTGGCCTCCGCCGACGTGGCCGTCATCACGAACGTCGGCCGGGACCACACCGACTTCCGTGGTGACTGGCGCCGGGCGATCGCCGAGGAGAAGGCGGGCATCATCGAGGAGCGCAGCGCCGTCATCATCGGTGAGACCGACCCCGACCTCGTGGAGGTCTTCCGGGCCGAAGGCGGGTCGCTGCACTGGGTGCGCGACGAGCACTTCGGTGCCCGGTCCTCTGTGGTCGCGCTCGGCGGCCGCCACGCCGACCTGTATACCCCGGGCTCCCGCCTCGAGGAGCTGTACCTGCCGCTGCACGGCGCCCACCAGGTCGACAACGCCGCCGTGGCCGTCGCCGCCGTCGAGGCCTTCTTCGGCCGCCCCCTCGACCGGGACGTGGTGCAGGAGGCGTTGCGCAGCGTGGAGATCCCCGGCCGGTTCGAGGTTGTCGACCGGGCACCGCTCATCGTGCTCGACATGGCCCACAACCCCGACGGCACCGAGGCCATCGCCGACACCCTCAGCTCCGAGTTCGACCCCGAGGGTGGGCTGACCCTCGTCGTGGGCATGCTCGGCGGCCGCGATCCTGACGACACGCTCGCCCCGCTGCTCGCGCTGCGCCCGCGCCGGGTCGTCTGCACCCAGGCCGACTCCCCCCGATCGGTCCCGGCCGGTGACATCGCGGCCGCGGTGGCCCGCG
>CAZCJT010000252.1:0-4541 GCA_964498565.1 uncultured Acidimicrobiaceae bacterium | reverse complement strand
TCTCGGCGACGTCTCGCACGCGGTGCCGCCGGGGGCCGGGCGGGACCGGCAAGCACCGGCGGGCGGGGGGGTCGGCTCCGATCCGGTCCGGAAGGACCTCGTCGACCGGTCCGTCGGGGCCGGCGGCGAGGGTCCGGACCGTGCGGTAGCGGCTCATCGGCTGCGGTGCGTGGTGGGCTGGACGGCAGCGTGGTGCATGGCGAAGACGTGCACAGCATGAAGATACATCGAAAGTGCACGAGGGCGTCAAGGGTGGGGGCCGGCGGCGGGGGCGGCGGCTATGCGTGCGGGGGGTGCCCGGGGCGCTGGCTACCGTGGCCGGCCATGGCCGCAACCACCATCCGCGTCGGGCTCCTGGGCTGCGGCGTGGTCGGCGGCTCGCTCGTGGACCTGCTCGCCACCCGCGGACCGGACATCGAGGCCCGCACCGGCCTGCGCTTCGAGCTGGGACCCGTCGCCGTGCGGTCGCTCGACAAGCCCCGGGCCGGCGGGCTCGATGGCGTCCGGTTCACCACCGACCCGCTGGAGGTGGTGGACGACGCCGACGTCGACGTGGTCGTGGAGCTCATGGGCGGCATGGAACCGGCCGGCACGCTGGTGGCCAAGGCCCTCGCCGGCGGCAAGCCGGTGGTCACCGCCAACAAGGCGCTGCTGGCGGCGTCGGGCGCCGAACTGTTCGCCATCGCCGACGCGGCCGGCGTCGACCTGCTCTTCGAGGCGGCGGTGGCCGGCGGCATCCCCTTCATCCGGCCGCTGCGCGAGTCGCTGGCCGGTGAGCACATCGCCCGGGTCATGGGCATCGTCAACGGCACGACCAACTACATCCTCACGAAGATGACCGACGACGGCGCCGAGTACGCCGACGCCCTGGCCGAGGCCCAGGCGCTCGGCTACGCCGAGGCCGATCCCACGGCCGACGTCGAGGGTCACGATGCGGCGGCGAAGGCGGCCATCATCGGCTCCATCGCCTACGGCAGCCGGATCGTCCTCGACGACGTCCACGTCGAGGGCATCACCGGGCTCACCCGGGCCGACATCGTCCAGGCCACCAAGCTCGGCTACGTCATCAAGCTGCTCGCCATCGTGGAGTCCTTCGGCGTCGACGGCATCGCCGCCCGCGTGCACCCCACGATGGTCCCGGACACCCACCCGCTCGCCTCGGTGCGGGATTCGTTCAACGCCGTCTTCGTCGAGGGCGCCGCCGTGGGCGACCTCATGTTCTACGGCCGGGGCGCGGGCGGGGGGCCCACCGCCAGCGCCGTGCTCGGCGATCTGATCGACGCCGCCGGCAACCTGCGCAAGGGAACCCACGCCACCATCACCACCAGCGATCCGGCGCCCATCGTCCCCATCGACCAGCTTCGGTCGGAGTACTACCTGAACCTCGACCTCCACGACCGGCCCGGCGCGCTGGCGGCGGTGGCGGGGATCTTCGGCCAGCGCGGCGTGTCGATCCGGTCGATGGAGCAGGTCGACGCCGGCGCCGACGCCCGGGTCCTCTTCATCACCCACACGGCCCGGGAGGCCGACTTGCGGGCCACCCTCGACGACCTGCGCGAGCACCCGGACGTGGGCAACGTCAACACGGTGCTGCGGGTCCTCGGCCCGTGAGCACCACCACCGACGTGCTGCGGTACACGTCGACCCGTGGGGATGCCCCGCAGCTCGACTTCGCCGACACCATGCTCACCGGCCTGGCGCCCGACGGCGGGCTCTACGTGCCGGTGCGGTTCCCGACCCTGCCCGACCTGGCCGGCGCGGAGTCCTACGCCGAGGTGGCGTCGGCGGTGATGTGGCCGTTCCTCGCCGGCACGATCGAGCGGCACGCCTTCGACGCCATCGTCGAGGAGGCCTACGCCACCTTCGACCATCCCGACGTCTGCCCGCTGGTCCGGCTCGACGAGCGCCGCTGGCTGCTCGAGCTGTTCCACGGCCCGACGATCGCGTTCAAGGACGTCGCCCTCCAGCTGGTGGGCCGCCTGTTCGACCACTTCCTGCAGGAGCGCGGACGCCGAGCCACGATCCTGGTCGCCACGTCGGGAGACACCGGCTCCGCGGCCATGGCCGCCACCGTCGGGCGCGACGCGCTGGACTGCGTGGTGCTGTTCCCCGACGGCGGCCGCGTCTCCGAGGTCCAGCGCCGGCAGATGACCACGATCGAGGCGCCGAACGTGCACGCCGTCGCCGCAGGCGGAAGCTTCGACGACTGCCAGGACATCGTGAAGGGGGCCTTCGCCGACCGGCTGTTCCGGGACGACGTCCAGCTCTCGGCGATGAACTCCATCAACTGGGGTCGGGTGATGGCCCAGGTCGTCTACTACGTCACCGCCGCCCGGGCGGTCCGGGCGGCCACCGGCGCACCGCCGGTCTTCTCCGTGCCGACCGGCAACTTCGGCAACGTCCTCGCCGGGTGGGTGGCGCAGCAGATGGGCCTCGACGTGGCCGGCTTCGTCGTCGCCTCGAACCGCAACGACATCCTCACCCGGTGGCTGCGGACCGGCGCCATCACGGTCGAGCCCGTCGTGCCCACCATCAGCCCGAGCATGGACATCCAGGTCTCCTCCAACCTCGAGCGGCTGCTGTTCGACCTGCTCGACCGGGACGGGCGGGCCACCGCCGAGCTGCTGTCGGAGTTCCGGGCCACCGGTCACGTCGACGCGCCCCGACCCGCCGGCTGGTGGGGCGCCCGGGTCGACGACGACGAGACCCGATCGGTCATGGCCGAGCACCACGATCGGGCCGGCGTGCTGCTCGACCCCCACACCGCGGTGGGCGTGGGCGCCGTCGACCGGGTCGAGGGCCTGCCCGACTCGCCGGTGGTGTGCCTGGCCACGGCCCACCCGGCCAAGTTCCCCGACGCCGTCGAGTCGGCCACGGGCATCCGCCCCGCGCTGCCGGCCCACTACGCCGACCTCTACGAGCGCGAGGAGCGCGTCCTCGAGGTCACGGCCGACCTCGCCGCCGTCCAGGCCCTCGTCCGCCTGCTCGTCCGCCGCTGAGCGACCGGCCCGCCCCGGTCCCGTGGTCTGGTGCCGGCGGGGCGTGGGGATGGTCGCAGCGTGCCGCCCACCACGTCCGACGAACACTTCGCCACGTCGATCGGGCTGCGCACCGCAGACCCCGAGGAGCCCGGCATCATCCGCCGCCGGCAGGGCCGGGGGTTCAGCTTCCGGAACCCGGACGGCTCCGTCGTCACGGGGAAGCACCGTGAGCGCTGCGAGGCGCTGGTGCTCCCGCCGGCGTGGCAGGACGTCTGGATCTGCCGCCACGCCGACGGGCACCTGCAAGCCATGGGCACCGACGACGCCGGCCGGCGCCAGTACCGCTACCACGACCGCTGGACCGAGGCCCGCTCCGCCTGGAACTTCGACCGCCTGGTGACGGTGGGGGAGAAGCTGGCCGACGTGCGCCGGGCGGTCGAGCGCGACCTCGAGTCCGACGATCGCTGGACCCGGGCCATGGCCACGATGGTGGGGCTGCTCGATCGCAGCCTCGAGCGCATCGGCAACCCCACGTCGGTCGACGTCCACGGCACCCGGGGCATCTCCACCCTCGCCCCGGCCAACGTCGACGTGTCCCGCCACGCCATCCGCCTCGCCTTCACCGGCAAGGGTGGCGTCGAGCACGACGTGACCATCATCGACGAGGACCTGGCCGGTGCCATCGCCGAGCTGGAGCGCGAGTCCCGGGACTGGCTCTTCGCGGTCGAGGGCGAGGTCCTCGGTGCCGCCGCGGCGAACGAGTACCTGGACCGCCACAGCGGTGGGGAGCTCGACTGCAAGGACATCCGGACCTGGGGCGGCAGCGCCGCCGCTCTCACCGCCCGGGCGTCGGGCTCGGCCGAGAAGGAGCCCGAGATCGCCGACGCCGCCGCAGCCGCGCTCCACAACACCCGCACGGTGGCGCGGAACAGCTACGTCCACCCGCTGGTCCTCCAGGCCCCCGATGACGCCGTCGAGGACGCCTGGCGCCAGAGCCGCCGCTCGAAGTGGTACGGCCGCGGAGAGCGGGCGCTGCTCAACCTGCTCGCCGAGTCCCCGTCGCTGGTCGAGCAGTACACCGTGGCCCGCTGATCAGCGGCGCCGGCCCGAGGCGACGATGCGGGGGAAGGCGTAGTAGTAGGGCGCGGCCCCGGCCGGATCGCCGAGCCGGGCGAGGAGCGCAGCGCGGTACTCGCGCCGGAACGCCTCGAAGTCCTCCGGTGGGAGGCGGGCCTCGAAGGCGGTGAGCAGCGTCCCCGACACCCACTCGATCACCTCGTCGGTGCGGGCCATGGCGTGCCCGTAGACCCGCAGCACCACGTCGGGTTCCGCGATGCCGGCGGCGTGCAGGACCTCGGCGTAGCGCCCCGGTGCCAGCGCCCCGATGCTGCGATCGAGCGGCTCGAGGCCGAAGCGGCGGCCGACCTCGTCGGCCACGGTGTGGCTCGGGTGGTCGAAGTTGGCCGGCACCTGGAACGCGAGGGTGCCGCCGGGGCGCAGGCGGTCCACGAGGGCCGGGAGCAGCGCCTCGTGGTCGGGCAGCCACTGGAGCGAGGCGTT
>CAZCJT010000251.1:0-4542 GCA_964498565.1 uncultured Acidimicrobiaceae bacterium | reverse complement strand
CGCGCTCCGGGCCGGCGGCGGCGCCCTCGGGGGTCGGCGATGAGCGCCAGCGACCGTGACACCGAGACCGACGAACCGCGACCCATCGTCCACGAGGTGCCGTCGGCGGTCAGCCCCTACATCCGCCGGATCGTGGCGAACAACCCGGGCGCGATGACGGGGCCGGGCACCAACACCTACCTGGCTGGCGTCGACGAGATCGCCGTGATCGACCCCGGGCCCGACACCGACGAGCACATCGACGCGGTGGCCGGCTGCGGCGGCGACCGGATCCGCTGGATCCTGCTCACCCACACCCACCCCGACCACGCCCCGGGCACCCGGCGCCTCAAGGCCCGCACCGGCGCCGAGGTCTGCGCGTTCGACGACCGCGACGACGTCCCGGTCGACCGCTTCCTCGGAGACGGCGACACGGTGGAGACCACGGAGTTCCGCATCCGTGCCATCCACACGCCGGGTCACGCCTCGAACCACCTCTGCTACCTCCTCGAGGAGGAGCGCACGCTGTTCTCCGGCGACCACATCATGGACGGCTCCACGGTCGTCATCGCCCCGCCCGACGGCGACATGGCCCTCTACCTCGAGTCGCTGGCCAAGGTCCGCGCCATCAAGCGGCTCAAGGCCATCGCCCCCGGCCACGGCCACCTCATCACCGACCCGATCGAGCGCATCGACGCCTACGTCGCCCACCGCCTCGAGCGGGAGGCGCAGGTGCTCGCCGCCGTGCAGGCGGCCGGCACCACCACCATCCCTGCCATCGTGGGCCAGCTCTACGACGGCCTCATCGAGGAGCTCGTGCCCCGGGCCGAGCAGTCCGTCCACGCCCACCTCCGCAAGCTCGGCGCCGACGGCTTGGTCCGGGGCGAGGCCGACGGCGACTGGACCGCCAGCACCTGAGCGGTGTGACGGAGGTATCGCCCGGCCCTCCGTCGAAGCACTGGCCGGATGGCCCCCCGCCACATCTCCGTCCTGGAGGCTGCCGACGCCCTCGGGCTCCCCGTCTCCGGCGTCGAGGCGCTCGTCGGCGCGGGCTACCTGCGCCAGGACCACGACCAGCGCGTCTCGCTGTCGGAGATCAAGGCGTTCCAGGCCCGCAACGTGAGCGGCGGCGGCGACACCGCCGCCGACCTCCTGGGCGAGATCGGTGCCGCCGACGACCAGGCCGAGGCCATCCTCGACGCGCTCGAGGGGTCGGTCGGCGACATGGCCGAGCGAGCCGCCGACATCGTCGAGGCCACCTTCCCCGAGGCCGCCCACTGGACCGAGCTCCAGCGACGGCAGTTCATGCGCCAGACCCGCGCCCGGTTCGAGGCCATCGTCGTCCTCACCCGGGCCGGCTCCGCCGACGACGAGCTCCTCGAGGACCTCGCCGACGCCGGCAGGGCAGCGGCCTTCGCCGGCGCACCCCTGCCCCAGGTGCTGCTCACGCTGCGGGCCAGCCGCGACCTGCTCGTCCAGGCTGCGGTCGCCGCCGCCGAGGAGCTGGGCCAGCAGCGCAGCGTCGCCCTCGCCGTCGTGCTCACGCGGGTGCTGCCGGTGCTCGACCGCCTCACCGACACCGTCGCCCGTGGGTACTGGGCCGCGGTGCGCACCCGGGAGCACGAGGTCGTCGCCCGCTACGAGCACATCGTCGAGCACGCCGGGCACGGGGTGTACGAGGTGGAGCTCGACGGCACCGTGTGCTTCGCCAACTCGATGCTGGCCCGCATCTGCGGCCACCCGCTCGACGAGCTGCTCGGCCACGACCTCACCATCGCGCTGCCGCCCGTGGACGCCACACCGGGCATCGACGTCTACCGGTCCCCCACGGTCAGCGGGTGGCGACCGCTCAAGGTGCTGCGGGCCGACGGCGTCGAGCGCGAGCTGCTGCTCCAGGTCACCGAGCGCACCCACCGCGGCCGGTCGGTCGGCTACGACGGCATCGTCCGCGACGTCACCCCCGAGCGGGCGCTCGAGCGCCAGAAGAACGACTTCCTCGCCCTCGTCACCGACGAGCTCCGCCAACCGCTGGCCATGATCCTCGGCCTCGGCGTGACCCTGGCCAGCGAGGCCGACGAGCTCAGCCGCGAGCAGGTGGCGAACATGGGCCGCACGATCCACGTCCAGTCCGAACGGATCGCCCGGCTGGCCGACGACCTCCACGACGTGAGCCGCATCCGGGCCGACGCGCTCAGCCTCATGGTCCGCCGCGTCGACCTGGCCCCGGCGTGCGCGGCGGCGATCCGCATGCTGCCCGGCGCGGACGGGGTGGAGGTCGACGTCCCCGCCGACATCGAGATCACCGCCGACGGCCGCCGCCTGCAGCACGTCATCGCCCACCTGGTCGAGAACGCCCTGCGCCACGGCCTCCCACCCGTGGTGCTGCGGGCGAGGGCCATCGACGGTGCCGTGCAGCTGGAGGTGATCGACCACGGCGCCGGCCTCCCGCTCCACCAGGTGGAGCGCGCCTTCGCGTCGCTCACGCCCAGCGCGGCCGACGACCGCCTTCGGGACCGACCCTCCGGGCTCGGCCTCCCTCTGGCCCGCAGCCTGGTGGAGGCCATGGGCGGGCGCATCCGCCACGACCGCCTCCCCGACGGCACCACCCGCTTCCGCGTGACCTTGCCGGCCTGACCGTCCGGGGCATTGGCACAAATGGCCCGTCCGGGCCATTCCCGCCACCATGGGTGGCGGTCAGGATGGGTCCACGCCGGCAGTGCCGGCCATCACCGAGGGGCGAAGCGTCCCGAGTCTCCGGCGGCGAGGGCTGTTCGCCACCGGGTGTTCGCCGCTCCCCTTCGCCGCTGACCCCGTCGACGTGGTGCTGGGGGGCACCCGCACGACGGGGTCAGTCGCGTCCGGGACCGTTCTGGCCTACCGATGCCCCGTCATGCGAGGGCCGATGTGTGCCAGAACGGTGTGGGGGGTCAGATCTCGAGCGCGTCGAGGTTGGCCATCGCCGCGTCGAGCATGCGGGCCGAGCAGCCGGCCATCTCGGCCTGGGGCACGGCCTCGTCGACGATTCGCCGGGCCAGGGCACGGAACGCATCGCCGGCCGGGCCGTCGCGGAGCGCGGCCGGGTCGCCGGCGTCACCCTCGACCGACATGCTCGGCTCCATCGGGATCTCGCCGAGCAGCGGGGTGCCGCTCTCGGTGGCGAGGGCTGCGCCGCCACCGCTGCCGAACAGCTCGTAGCGCTCGCCGTGGTCGCACACGAACGCGCTCATGTTCTCGACCACCCCGCAGACCCGCAAGAAGTTCTTGCGAGACATCGACACGGCCCGGGCCGCCACCTTCTGCGCGTTCACGGCCGGCGTGGTGACCACCAGCACCTCGCTGCGGGGGATGAGCTTGGCCACGCCCATCTGCACGTCGCCGGTGCCGGGGGGCATGTCGACGAGGAGGTAGTCGAGGTCGTCACCCCAGTCGACATCCTGGAGGAAGTGCTGCACGCCACGGTTGAGCATCAGCCCGCGCCACATCAGCGCCGACTGCTCGTCCTCGACGAGGAAGCCCATGGAGACGATGCGCAGGAGGCCGTCGCCCACCACCCGCTCCTGGGGCACCATGTACTTGCGGCCGTCGCGCTCGCGGCTGGCGAGGCGACCGGAGACGCCGAGCAGGCGGGGCACGGAGAAGCCCCAGATGTCGGCGTCGAGGACGCCCACCTTCAGGCCGGTGGCGGCCATCGCGGCGGCGAGGTTCACGGTGACCGACGACTTGCCGACGCCGCCCTTGCCCGACGACACGAGGATCACCTTCGTGGCCGGGCCGACCGAGGAGTCCTCCTCGCGCTGGGCCACGTTGAAGCGGGCCCGCTCCATGGCACGGGCCTTCTCCTCCTGGTTCATCTCGTCCCAGGCGAGCTTCACCGCGTCGACGCCCTCCATCGACCCGACCCGGGTCCGCACGTCCTTCTGGATCTGGGCCCGCAGGGGGCACCCGGACGTGGTGAGGGCGATGGTGACCGTGACGGTGACGCCGCCGCCCTCGGCCGGGGGCGAGACCTCGACGCCACGCACCATGCCGAGCTCCACCACGTCGCTGCCGAGCTCGGGGTCGATGACGCCGCGCAGCATCGTCGTGACGGTCTCGGGAGAGACGGTGACGGCGGGACTGGGCATGGTCCGATCCTACCGCCGGCCCGGGCAATACTCCCGGCCGCTCCCGTGGAAAACGGTCGCGGGAGGCCGGTAGCCTCCGGGCGTGGCCGAACGCCTCGAGATCCTCAAGACGCTGGGGGACAACACCCGCTACGCGATCTACCTCGAGCTGGCGCGCTCGGTCCGGCCCCTCGCCACCGCCGAGGTGGCCGAGACCCTCGACCTCCACGCCAACACGGTGCGGCCCCACCTCGAGCGGATGCGCGACCTCGGCCTGGTCGACGTCACCACCGTGTCCACCGGGTCGGTTGGCCGCCCCCAGCACCGGTACGCCCTCGCGGCCGACGCACCGTCCCTGGGCCTCGAGCCTCCGGCCTTCCCCACGGTGACGCGGGTGCTGCTCCGGGCCGCGGCCGCAGCAGGCATGGCCCCCGAGGAGCTCGTGGAGGCCGGCCGCGAG
>CAZCJT010000250.1:0-4555 GCA_964498565.1 uncultured Acidimicrobiaceae bacterium | reverse complement strand
CTTGGGGGCGGGCGACTCGCCGTTGACGACCTTCTTGAAGGTGGCGCCGAGGGTGACCTTCGGGATCTTCTTGGCCTTGGTCTTGATGGACTCGCCGGTCTGCGGGTTCCGGGCGGTGCCGGCCTTGCGCTTGGCCTGCGCGAACTTCAAGAACCCGGTCCAGGAGATCTCCTCCTTGCCGGTCTTGGTCACCGCGAGCACGACCTCCTCGAAGCCCTTCAGCACGTCGCCGGCCGTCTTCTTGTCGACGCCTGCCTGCTTGGCGACCTGCTCGATGAGCTGGCTCTTGTTCATTGGTCCTCCTGGAAGGGGTGTGATGTCGAACGCGGAGTCTGGTCAATTGCGTCTCGCCGGGCGCGGATGCTCCTTGCGTGGACTGGCGTTAGGGCCTCCGGCGGCGCCCGCCCACGGCGGCGGCCAGGAGCACGAGGAGCACCAGGCTCACGATCCACGCCAGCACGACGCGCACGTCGAGGTCGGCCCCGGGCAAGGGCCGGAACGCGAACTGGTGCGCCCCCTCCTGCGTCGCGCCGTCGACGGCCACGTAGGTGTAGTCCACCTGGTAGTCCCCGGCGACGGTGAGCGGGTCGAACTCGACCTGGGCGACGTCGTCGGCGGCCATCCGGGCCTGGCCGAGGCCGGGCACCGGCGCGCCGTCGGGGCCGGTCACCGTGATCGTCGGCGTGGGGAGCACCGGGTCGAGGAAGTCGAGCACGACCGAGCCGACCTCGCCCTCCACCGCCTCGCCCGGGCCCGGGCTGGCCCGCTGGATCTGGGTGTGGGCCGCAGCCGGCGGCCCGAGCGTGGTGACGGCCAGCAGGGGCACGAGGAGCAGGAGGTGCCGGCGGACCACCTCCGCATCGTAGGAAGTCCCCCGGCGACGGCGGCAGTCCCTGCCGGGGCGCCGGTTCAGTTGACCTGGCGCTCCTGGCCCTCCCAGTACGGGGCGCGCAACTTGAACTTCTGGAGCTTGCCGGTGGCGGTGCGGGCCAGCTCGTCGCGGAAGTCGATGCTCGTCGGGCACTTGTAGTGGGCCAGCTTCGAACGGCAGTGCTCGATGAGCGTCGCCTCGTCGGCCGTGGCTCCCGGGGCCAGCACCACGAGCGCCTTCACCGTCTCGCCCCACTTCTCGTGCGGGATGCCGATGACCGCGACCTCGGCCACGTCGGGGTGCGAGAACAAGCAGTCCTCCACCTCGATGGACGACACGTTCTCGCCCCCCGAGATGATGACGTCCTTCTTGCGGTCGGAGATGTGGAGGTAGTGGTCGTCGTCGAGGTAGCCGCCGTCGCCGGTGTGGAACCACCCGCCCTCGAGCGCCCGGGCGCTCTCGTCGGGCTGCTCCCAGTAGCCCTCGAGCACCACGTTCGAGCGGGCGAGGACCTCGCCCGACTCGCTGGTGGACAGCTGCACCCCGAGGGCGGGCGCACCGGCCCGGGACAGCTTCTGGGCCCGCTCGGCGGGCTCGAGGTCGTCGTATTCCGCCCGACCCCGGTTAATGGTCAGGAGCGGGGAGGTCTCGGTGAGGCCGTAGATCTGGGCGAACTCCCATCCCAGGTCCCGCTCGACCGCCTCGATGGTCGAGGTGGGCGGCGGGGCGCCGGCCATCACCCACCGCGTGGTGCCTCGCCCCGGCACGTCGCCGCCGGCCGCCCGGGCGGCCTCGAGCACGATCGACCCCACGGCCGGCGCCCCGCACAGCAGGGTGATGCCGTGCTGGTCGATGCGGCGCAGGATCTCGGGCCCGTCGATCTGGCGCAGCACGATGTGCCGGCCCCCCATCCCCGTGATGGCGTACACCATCCCCCAGCCGTTGCAGTGGAACATCGGCAGGGTGTGGAGGTAGACGTCGCGGTCGCTCACGCCCATGTGCCAGCCGAAGGTGGTGGCGTTCAGCCACAGGCTGCGATGGGTGAGCTGCACCCCCTTGGGGCGGGCCGTGGTGCCGCTCGTGTAGTTGATGGTGGCGGTGGCGTCCTCGTCGGGCTCCCACGGGATGGGCTCGCCCACCGCGTGGAACAGCTGCTGGTCGGTGTCGGCACCGAGCACCATGGTGTGGGGTGCCTCCACCCCGGCGAGGTCGTCGGCGAGGGCGGGATCGATCAGCAGAACCGACGCGCCGGAGTGCTCGACGATGTAGGCGATCTCCTCCCGGTTCAGGCGGAAGTTGATCGGCACGAGCACCCGGCCGTACGCGCTCACGCCGAAGAAGGCGGTGAGCAGGCGGGCCGAGTTGTGGCTGACGATGGCCACCCGCTCACCGTGCTTCACGCCCATCTCGTCGAGGGCCACCGCCATGGACCGGGCCCGGGCGGCCATCTCGCGGTAGGTGACCGAGCCCCACGACTGGGCCGGCTGGTCTGGTTCGTCGACGAACGCGATGCGGTCGCCGTAGACGAGCTCGGCGCGGTCGATGTGGTCTCGGACGGTGAGCGGGACGCGCATGGCCTCTTCCCCCTGGAGCGTGCGGAGCCCGTGACCCTACCGATGGGCGTGCCGGGTCGTCATCGCCGCCCCCATCCGGCAGAGTGACGCCACACCGCTCACGCCACGGAGGACGAAACATGACCGGTTGGGTCGACGACATCGAGAAGGCCACCCTCGACAACGACATGTTCCGCACGGTGCTCTTCACCGGGAGGCACCTGCAGATGACCGTGATGTGCCTGCAGCCCGGCGAGGAGATCGGCGTCGAGAAGCACGAAGATCTCGACCAGTTCATCCGCATCGAGCAGGGCACGGGCCGCGTGCTCATGGGCCCCGCCGAGGACGACCTGTCCCAGGTGCACGACGTGGAGGACGACTGGGCCGCGATCATCCCCGGCGGCACGTGGCACAACGTCGTGAACACCGGCGAGGGCCAGCTGCGGCTGTACTCGATCTACACGCCGCCGGAGCACCCGGAGGGCACCGTGCACCGCACCAAGGCCGACGCCGACGCCGCGGAGGCCGAGCACGGGCACTAGGCGCGACGGCGGCGACCGCTGCGTCACCCTTGCGAGCGGTCGCCGTGCCGGCAGCAGTGTCGTCCCGACGTGGGGACGGTCAGGGGTCAGGCGTCAGGGGTCAGGTGTCGAAGACGATGACGCTGCGGGCGACCTCGCCGCCCTTCATGGCCTCGAAGCCGTCGTTGATCTCCTCCAGGCGGATGCGCCGGGAGACCAGCTCGTCGAACTTCAGGCGGCCCTGCTGGTACAGCTCCAGCCAGCGGGGGATGTCGACCCGGAACCGGTTGGACCCCATCGTCGAGCCCTGGAGCTTCTTCTCCATCAGGAAGGCGAAGCCGGGCAGCTCCACGTCGATGCCGAAGGGCACCATGCCGATGATGGTCCCCGTGCCGCCACGGCGCAGGACGGCGAAGGTCTGCTCCGCGGTCTGCTTCAGGCCGATCGCCTCGAAGGCGTAGTCGACGCCGTCGCCGGTGATGCCCAGCACCTGCTCGACCGGGTCGCCGGCCGACGCGTCGATGGTGTCGGTGGCGCCGAACTGGCGGGCCAGCTCGAGCTTGGAGGCCACCATGTCGACGGCGATGATCCGTCGGGCCCCGGCGAGGTAGGCGCCCTGGATGCAGTTCAGCCCGATGCCACCGCAGCCGAACACGGCCACCGTGCTGCCCGGTTCGACCTTGGCCGTGTTGAGCACCGCGCCGAGGCCGGTGGTGGCGCCGCAGCCGAGCAGCGCGGCCGACTCCAAGGGCACGTCCTTCGGGATCTTGACGATGGCGTGCTCGTGGACGAGCAGCTCCTCGGCGAAGGAGGACAGGTTCATGAACTGGTTCATCGGCTGCCCGCCTCGCGTGAGCCGAGAGGGTGCACCACCGGGGCGCCTCACATCCGCCGACTGGCACAGCGCCATGCGCCCGGTGAGGCAGAACTCGCACTCGCCGCAGAACACCGACAGGCACGTGATCACGTGGTCGCCGGGCTTGACGTATGTGACGTCCTCGCCGACCGCCTCGACGATGCCGGCGGACTCGTGCCCGAGCACCACGGGCACCCCCGCCGGGTACTTGCCCTCCATGAAGTGGAGGTCGCTGTGGCAGAGCCCGGCGACCGCCGTGTGGATCAGGACCTCCCGGGGGCCGGGCTTGTCGATGCCGACCTCCTCGATCTCGAGCTTCCCCGGGCAGCTGTTGAGCACTGCAGCCTTCATGTCGTCCCCCGTCTCGGTTGTTGGTGGTGACCCCGCCGCTCAGGCGTCGGGGTCCGGTGGCCGTTGCCGGCCGGCGGCCGACACCACGTCCCGGAACGGGACGTCCCGGTCGACCTGTGGCTCCTTGGGCAGCCCGAGCACGCGCTCGCCCACGATGTTGCGCTGGATCTCGTCGGTGCCGCCGGCGATGGAACCGGACTGCACCGAGAGCGCCATCTGCTGGAACTGGCCGTTCCGGGGCGAGTCGTCACCCATGAGCATCCCGTGGGCGCCGAGGATCCCCAGGGCCGCGTCACGGGCCTGGCGGCCGAGCTCGGCGCCCACCAGCTTGGCCGTCGACACCTCGGGCCCGGGACGGCGGCCCGCCGCCCACCCTGGGCCAGCACACCGCGGAAGTCCTGAA
>CAZCJT010000249.1:0-4561 GCA_964498565.1 uncultured Acidimicrobiaceae bacterium | reverse complement strand
CCGACCTGGGTCGCCATCGCCCCGCCCGGCACCGCCACATCCCGCTGAGCGCAGCCCGGGCCCGCACGGAGCGGGGATGACCTACGGTCACCGCTTCACGCAGGACCTTCCGACGAAGAGGAACACCCGATGACCGACGCCCCCGACCACGGCTTCGACACCATGCTGGTGCACGCCGGCACCGCGCCCGACCCGGCCACCGGTGCCGTGCAGGTGCCGATCTACCAGAGCACCTCGTTCGCGTTCCGTGATGCCGAGCACGCGGCCAAGCTTTTCAACCTCGAAGAGGTCGGCTTCATCTACTCCCGGCTCACCAACCCCACGGTCTGGGCCCTCCAGAACCGCGTGGCGGCACTCGAGGGCGGCGCCGGCGCCGTGGCCTGCTCCTCCGGGCACGCGGCCCAGATCATGGCCCTCTTCCCGCTCATGGCCCCGGGCCGCAACGTCGTGGTGTCGACTCGCCTGTACGGCGGCTCCATCACCCAGTTCTCCCAGACGATCAAGCGCTTCGGATGGTCGGCCACCTTCGTCGACTTCGACGACACCGACGCCGTCGCGGCCGCCTGCGACGACGACACCCGGGCCATCTTCTGCGAGTCGATCGCCAACCCGGGCGGCTACATCACCGACCTGCCCGCCATCGCCGCCATCGCCGACGCCCACGGCATCCCGCTCATCGTCGACAACACCTCGGCCACGCCGTACCTGTGCCGGCCCATCGAGCACGGCGCCACCCTGGTCGTGAACTCGACCACCAAGTACCTCACCGGCAACGGCACCGTCACCGGCGGCGTCGTGGTCGACTCCGGCGGGTTCGACTGGATGGCCTCGGACAAGTTCCCGTCGCTCTCCCAGCCCGAGCCCGCCTACCACGGCCTCGTGTTCGCCGAGGCCCTCGGCCCCATGGCCTTCACCTTCCACGGCATCGCCGTCGGCCTGCGCGACCTCGGCATGACGATGAACCCGCAGGGCGCCCATTACACCCTGCTCGGCATCGAGACCCTCAGCCTGCGCATGCAGAAGCACGTGTCCAATGCCGTCGAGGTCGCCACGTGGCTCGAGGGCAACGACCACGTCGACGCCGTCACCTACGCCGGCCTGCCGTCGTCGCCCTACCACGACCGGATGGCGACCATCTGCCCGAAGGGGGCAGGTGCGCTGTTCACCATCGCGCTGAGGGGCGGCTACGACGCCTGCGTGAAGTTCGTCGACTCGCTGCAGCTGTTCACCCACGTGGCGAACCTGGGCGACACCCGATCGCTCGTGATCCACCCCGCGTCCACGACGCACCGCCAGCTGTCGCCCGAGCAGCTCGACGCCGCCGGCGCCCCGGCCAACGTGGTGCGCCTGTCGATCGGCATCGAGGACCCCAAGGACCTCATCGCCGATCTCGAGCAGGCCCTGGCCGCCGCCCACTGACCCACCCGGCCGCACCCCACCCGGCCGCACCCCACCCCATCACCGTTCTGGCCTACGGATTCCCCTTCCTGCGGGGGAATCGGTAGGCCAGAACGGGGCGGGCCCGGGACACACGGGTTCGGCGGTGAGCCGGCGGGACCGGCGCTCGGACTGGACGGCGTCCGTCGCCAGGACGGTCAGGGCGATCCAGACCAGGAAGAAGCCGACGAGGCGCTCGGGCGGCAGGTCCTCGTCGAGGATGACGACGCCGCAGATCAGCTGCATGGTCGGCGTGACGTACTGGAGCAGACCGAGCATCGACAGCGGGATGCGGGTCGCCGCCGTGGCGAAGAGCAGGAGTGGCACGGCGGTGACCACCCCGAGAGCGGCCAGGAGCAGGTCGCGCCACAGCGAGCCGTGGGCGAACGACAGCTCACCCTGGAGGCCGAACACCACCAGGCCGACCAGTGCCACCGGCGCCAGCACCGCCGTCTCGATGGCGAGGGAGGTGAGGGCGGCCGCCCCCACATCCTTCTTCAGGTAGCCGTAGGCGGCGAAGGAGCAGGCCAGCACGAGGGCGACCCACGGCACCGACCCGTTGGCCACGGTGAGCACGACCACCGACGCGGCACCGAAGCCGAGGGCGACCTTCTGGGCCGGGCGCAGGCGCTCGTGGAGCACGGCGACGCCGAGGGCCACGGTGATGAGCGGGTTCACGTAGTAGCCGAGGGCGGCGTCGACCACGTGCCCGCCGTTCACCGCCCAGATGTAGGTGAGCCAGTTCACCGAGATGAACACCGCTGCGAGGGCCAGCCGCTGCAGCGACCGGCGGTGCCGCACCAGGGTGGCCAGCTCGGCGAAGCGCCGCTGGACGGTTAGGACGGCGAGCACGACGGCGAGGGACCAGGCGATCCGGTGGAACAGGATCTCGACCGCCGACACCTCGTCGAGCAGGCGGAACACCAGCGGGAAGACGCCCCACAGGGCGTAGGCGCTGAACCCGGCGGCGACGCCGGTGCGCTGCTCGCTCAATCGTCGAGCCGCAGGGCGGACACGAAGGCCTCCTGGGGCACCTCGACCCGGCCGATGCTCTTGGCCTTCTTCTTGCCTTCCTTCTGCTTCTCGAGCAGCTTGCGCTTGCGGGAGATGTCACCGCCGTAGCACTTGGCGAGCACGTCCTTGCGCTTGGCCTTCACCGTCTCGCGGGCGATGATCTTGCCGCCGATGGCGGCCTGGATCGGCACGTCGAACATCTGGCGCGGGATGAGCTCCTTGAGCTTCTCGGCCATCTTCGAGCCGTAGTCGTAGGCCTTGTCCCGGTGGACGATGGAGGAGAAGGCGTCGGCCGCGACGCTGTTCAGGAGGACGTCGACCTTCACGAGGTTGGCCCGCTCGTAGCCGACCAGCTCGTAGTCGAGGCTGGCGTAGCCCTGGGTGCGCGACTTGAGCTGGTCGAAGAAGTCGCGGACGACCTCGGCGAGGGGCACCTTGTAGGTGATCTCCACCCGCTCCGGCGACAGGTACTCCATGCGTATCTGCTCACCCCGTCGGGTCTCGCACAGCTCGATGATCGGTCCGAGGTACTCGGCCGGCGTGAGGATCGAGATCGAGAACATCGGCTCCTCGATCCAGTCGATCTCCGTCGGGTCCGGCAGCGCCGACGGGTTGGAGACCCCGACCCGCTCCCCCGTGGTGGTCACGACCTCGTAGGCCACCGACGGCGCGGTGATGATCAGGTTCAGGTCGAACTCGCGGGACAGGCGCTCGCGGATGATCTCCATGTGCAGCATGCCCAGGAAGCCGCACCGGAACCCGAAGCCGAGCGCCATGGAGGTCTCCGGCTCGTAGGTGAACGAGCCGTCGTTGAGGCGCAGCTTCTCGAGGCTGTCGCGCAGGTCGGCGTACTCGTCACCGTCGACGGGGTACAGGCCGGCGAACACCATCGGCTTGGGGTCCTGGTAGCCGGACAGCGCCTCCTCGGCACCCTTCGACGCGGTGGTGACCGTCTCGCCGGAGCGGGCCTCGGCCACGTCCTTGATGCCGGCGATGAGGTAGCCGGTCTCGCCCGGTCCGAGGACGTCGACGGGCGTGGGCACGGGCGCCCGGACGCCGATCTCGTCGGCGTCGTAGGTCGCCTTGGCCTGCATGAAGCGCAGCTTCTCGCCCGACCGCATGGTGCCGTCCATGACCCGCACGGACGAGACGACGCCGCGGTAGGTGTCGTAGTGCGAGTCGAAGATCAGGGCCCGCAGCGGGGCGTCGGCGTCGCCGACGGGCGGGGGGATCTTCTCGACGATGGCGTCCAGGAGCTCGGGCACGCCGGCGCCGGTCTTGCCCGAGACGTGCAGGACGTCCTCGGCGGCGAGGCCGAGGACGTTCTCGATCTCCTCGGCGACCCGGTCGGGCTCGGCGGCCGGCAGGTCGATCTTGTTCAGGACGGCGATGATCTCGAGGTCGTGCTCGAGGGCCTGGTAGCAGTTGGCGAGCGTCTGGGCTTCGATGCCCTGGGAGGCGTCGACCAGCAGCACGACGCCCTCGCAGGCGGCGAGGGATCGGGAGACCTCGTAGCCGAAGTCGACGTGGCCCGGCGTGTCGATGAGGTTGACCACGTGGTCGCGCCAGTTCAGGCGGACGGACTGGAGCTTGATCGTGATGCCCCGCTCCCGCTCGATGTCCATCGAGTCGAGGAACTGCTCCTTCATGTCCCGGGAGGACACCGCACCGGTCACCTCGAGCAGGCGGTCCGACAGGGTCGTCTTTCCGTGGTCGATGTGGGCGATGATCGCGATGTTGCGGATGCGATCGAGAGGCGTGCGGGGAGAGGCCATGGGGACCTCACGACGCTACCAACGGCCCTGATCGCCGCCCCCATCGCATCCGATGGGGGAAACGCCGGGTCAGAGGGCCGACACGAAGTCCCGGATGAGTCCGGCGACGTGCTCCGGGCGCTGCTCGTGCGGGGCATGGCCGGCCCCGTCGACGAGGTGCAGCCCGGCCCCCAACCCCTCGGCGGCGGTGCGGTGCTGGTCGAGCGAGACGATGCGGTCGTCGACGCCGCCGATCACGACCGACGGCACGCCGACCTCCCCCAGGCGTGCGACGACGTCGGGCGGCTGCCACGTCGAGGTCAGGTGCCACAGCGCCGCCGCGGTTCCGGGTCGGC
>CAZCJT010000248.1:0-4579 GCA_964498565.1 uncultured Acidimicrobiaceae bacterium | reverse complement strand
GGGTCGACGAGCCACACCACGCCCGGTGCGTCGACGCGGGCGGCGGGGACGTCCTCGCCGGCCCGGACCCGGTCGAGCGCCTCGCGCTTGGACTTCCCCTCGACGGTCACGACCACGGTGCGGCCGGCGGCGATGGCACTGGTGGTGAAGGTGAGCCGCGGTCGCGGGTTGATGCCGAGCGGGTCCTCGTTGGCCACCACGTACCGGGCTGCGGGCGCCTCCAGCGCCGGCGACTCCGGGAACAGGCTGGCCGTGTGGGCGTCGGGCCCGAGCCCGAGGTGGATCACGTCGATGGGTCCGATCCCCGCGACGAGTCGGTCGTAGCCGTCGGGGTCGTCGCAGCTCATCGGGTGGACCTCGGCGGCCTCGACGTGGACGAGCAGCGCCTCCCGGGCCAGGCGGTGGTTGGAATCCTCGTGGTCGAGCGGCACGCACCGCTCGTCGCCCCACACGACCCGGACCGAGGACCACTCGACCGGGTCACCGGCGCGAGCGGCCAGCGCCTGGTAGCAGCGGCGGGCGGTGTCGCCGCCCGACAGGGCGATGGTGAACAGGCCACCGGTGCGGGTCTCCCAGGCGGCGGCGACCGCGTCGCAGAAGGCGGCGGGGACGTCGTCGACGATGCGCAGCTCGCCCTGCACGCTCAGAGCTGTTGGGACTTGGTCTCGAGCGTGGCGATGAGCTCGTCGAAGGACTTGGCGAAGGCGGCCACGCCCTCGTCCTCGAGCACCCGGGCCACGTCGGCGAGGTCGACCCCGACGGCGGTGGCCTGGTCGACGACGGCCTGCGCGGCCACCGGGTCGGCGTCGATGGTGCGGGCCACCGTGCCGTGGTCGTCGAAGGCCTCGAGGGTGGCCTCGGGCAAGGTGTTCACCGTGTCGGGGCCGATGAGGGAGTCGACGTAGAGCGTGTCGGGGTACGCCGCGTTCTTGGTGGAGGTCGACGCCCACAGCGGGCGCTGCACCCGGGCCCCCTTGGCCGCGAGGGCGTCCCAGCGGGGACCGGAGAAGACCTCGGTGAAGCGCTGGTAGGCCAGCTGGGCCTGGGCGACGGCGACCGTGCCACGCAGGGCGAGGGCCTCGTCGGTGCCGATGGCCTCCAGGCGCTGGTCGACCTCGGTGTCGACACGGGAGATGAAGAACGACGCCACGCTGGCGATGCCCGACAGGTCGTCGGCGCCCGACGCGGCGTGGGTCTCCAGCCCGGCGAGGTAGGCCTCCATGACCTGGGCGTAGCGGTCGATGGAGAAGATGAGCGTCACGTTGATGGAGCGGCCCTCGGCCAGCATCGTGCGGATGGCGGGGACGCCCTCGGCCGTGGCGGGGATCTTCACCATCACGTTGGGGGCGTCGATCACCTCGTGCAGGTGGCGGGCCGACTCGATGGTGCCCTCCGTGTCGCCGGCCAGTCCGGGATCGACCTCGACCGACACGTAGCCGTCGACGCCGTCGGAGCTGTCGTACACGGGACGCAGCACCTGGAGGGCCTCGCCGATGTCGTCGGTGACCATGCGCCAGTAGGCCTCGTCGACCGAGCTGCCGCCCCCGAGGAGCGAGGCGAACTGCTCGTCGTAGTCGTCGCTGTCGGCGATGGCCTTCTGGAAGATCGACGGGTTCGACGTGATGCCGCGGATGCCGCGGTCGACGTAGGCCTGGAGCTCCCCGGAGCGCAGGTAGCCGCGCCGGAGGTTGTCCAGCCAGGGGGACTGGCCGCCGTTCTCGTGCAGGTCGTGGAGCAGGCCCATGGGCCCAACCCTAGGACTCGTCGAGGAGCTCGCGGCTGCGTTCGACGACGTTGTCGGCGGTGAAGCCGAGCCGCTCCAGGACGAGCTCGCCAGGTGCCGAGTGGCCGAAGTGGTCGATGGTGATGCTGTCGTCGGCGTAGCGGTCCCAGCCGAAGCTGACCCCCGCCTCGACGGCGAGGGTGGGCACCTCGGGCGGCAGGACGTGGTCCCGGTAGTCGTCGCCCTGGGCCTCGAACAGGTTCCACGACGGCAGCGACACGACCCGCACGGCGACGCCCTCGTCGGCCAGGCGACGGGCGGCCTCGACGCAGAGGTGGACCTCGGAACCGGTGGCCACCAGCACCAGGTCGGGCTCCCCGTCGGACTCGACCAGGACGTAGCCGCCGCGCAGGACGCCGTCGGCGGAGGTGCCCTGCAGCGTGGGGACCGACTGGCGGGACAGGATCAGGGCCGTGGGCCCGTGGCCGTCGACGGCGGCCTGCCAGGCGGCGACGGTCTCGTTGGCGTCGGCCGGGCGGATCACCGACAGGCCCGGCATGGCGCGCAGCGCGGCGACGTGCTCGACCGGCTGGTGGGTGGGGCCGTCCTCGCCGACGCCCACCGAGTCGTGGGTGAAGGAGTAGATGACCTTGGCACCGGAGAGCGCGGACAGGCGCACGGCACCGCGGGCGTAGTCGGAGAACACGAGGAACGTGCCGCCGACTGGTAGGAGGCCGCCGTGGAGGGCCATGCCGTTCATGATCGCCGCCATGCCGTGCTCGCGGACGCCGAAGAAGATCTGGCGCCCGCCGGGCTCGTCGGCGCTCATCACGCCGGCGCCGGCGATGGCCGTGCCGGTGTTCCCGGTGAGGTCGGCGCCGCCACCGACCAGGCCGGGGACGGTCTCGGTGAGGGCCTGCAGGACCTTGCCCGACGCCTGCCGGGTGGCCATGGACTCGTCGAGGCCGAAGGTGGGCAGCGCCTTCTCCCAGCCGGGGAGCCCCTCGGCATCCAGGCAGCAGTCGAGGGCGGCCCGCTGCCCGTCGAAGGCGGCCAGCCGCTTGTCCCACTCCTCGCGGGCGGTGCGGCCGCGCTCACCGGCCTCCCGGTAGTACCGCAGGACGTCGTCGGGCACGTGGAACGGCTCGTCGGGGAGGCCCATGAGCTCCTTCGCTTCGCGGATGGTGTCCTCGTCGAAGGCCAGGCCGTGGGCCTTGGGGGAGTCGGTGAGGGTCGGCGAGGGGAAGGCGATGTGGCTGCGCAGCACGATGAGCGTGGGCGCACCGGTGTTGGCCTTGGCCCGCTCCAGCGCGGCCTCGAGCGCGTCGAGGTCCTCGGCGACCTCGCCGACCTCGTCGACGTGCCAGCCGTAGCCGCGGAAGCGGGTGGGGGCGTCGTCGGACAGGGACAGCTCGGTGGGGCCGTCGATGGAGACATGGTTGTCGTCGTAGACCACGACCAGCTTGTCGAGGCCCTGGTGACCGGCGAGGGACGCGGCCTCGTGGCTGACGCCCTCGGCGAGGTCGCCGTCGCCGGCGATGACGAAGGTGTGGTGGTCGAACAGCTCGGGGCCGAAGCGGGCGGCCAGCCAGCGTTCGGCCATGGCCATGCCGACGGCGTTGGCGAAGCCCTGCCCGAGAGGTCCGGTGGTGACCTCGATGCCGCGGGTGTGGCCGACCTCGGGGTGGCCGGGCGTGCGCGAGCCCCACTGCCGGAACTGCTTGAGGTCGTCGAGCTCCAGGCCGTGCCCGGTGAGGTGGAGCATGGAGTACTGCAGGATGCTGGCGTGACCGGCGGACAGCACGAAGCGGTCCCGATCGGGCCAGTCCGGGTCGGCGGCGTCGTAGCGCAGCACCCGGGTCCACAGCACGTGGGCCAGGGGAGCCAGGGCCATCGCCGTCCCCTGGTGGCCGCTGTTGGCGGCATGGGGCGCGTCCATGGCCAGGCCACGGATGACGTTGATGGCCCGCTTCTCCAAGTCGGCGTCTCGCACTGCTCGCTCCAGGTGGGGGACGGTCGAACGCTGCCCGCGGGCAGTGAGGGATCGACCCTACTCGTCGTGGGGGCGGTCGCTCAGCGGTCGGCGAACACCAGGATCGAGGCGGTGGAGCCGTGCAGGAAGCTGCGCCCGCCGACGGGACCGAGCTCCCCGGCGCACGACATCCCGGCCACGGCGTGGGTGTCGAGGGACTCGGCCACGACGGCAGCGTCGTGGTCCTCGCTGCCGAAGAGGCGCTCGCCGCGCCCGTTGCACGTGAACACGAGCGCCCCGGCGCCGTCGACACCCTCGAGCAGCGCGCGCAGGTCCTCGTCGGCGCTGGCGGCGTCGCGCACGTGGAACTGCACCGTCGTCCCGACGGCCACGTCGGTGCCGACGGCCAGCACGCCGCGCCCCCGGTCGGCGCCGAGCACCGGGCGGACGAGGAAGTCACCCCGACCGAAGTCGATGCGTCGCTCGTCGATGGCCACGCCGAGCTGCACGCCCGTGGCCAGCAACGACCGGTCCTCGGGCGGCAGGTCGGTCGCCAGCTCGGTGAGCCGGTCGAGCGCCGGCCGGCCCGCCAACTCGATCAGGAAGCCGCGGTCGGATCGGGTGACGACCATGGGGTCGCCCACCGGGCGGCATCCCTGGCTGACGATGGCCTGGGTCGGCGGGAGTACGACGCCGACGGCGCCGTCGCGGTGGACCTCACCGTCGAGCACCAGCGCGTTGCCGCCGGGCCGGGAGGAGGCCGAGGCGAGTCCGCCGACGACCATGACGTCGGGGCGCGCGGCGCCCAGCTGGGTCAGGAAGCCGTCGGTGGGGAACGAGTGCGGGTCGGCCAGCAGGAGCAGCGTGCAGCCGAGCGGCACGTC
>CAZCJT010000247.1:0-4579 GCA_964498565.1 uncultured Acidimicrobiaceae bacterium | reverse complement strand
GCCCTCGGCTTCGAGGACCTCGCGATAGTGCACCGTGAGCGACAGGCCCTTGGACTCGACCCGGACCCCCGCCGGCAGGGCTGCGCCGCCGGCGGCCGCATCGGCGACGACGGCGCGCCACCGATCGGCGTGCTCGTGGTCCTGCACGGTACCGGCCACCCGGGTCTCGAGGCCGTACACGCCGGAGAGGTCGACGGCGGAGCCGAGGTGCTCGACGAGGAAGGCACGAGGACGACCGCTGACGACGGCGACCCGGCGGTAGCGCTGCGCCAGGCGCTCGAGCAGCTCGACGGCGCCGGGCACCGCGACGGCTGCCGAGGGATCGTCCACGATGGGCGCGAGCGTGCCGTCGAAGTCGAAGAAGAGGGCGGTGCGAGACGGGTCGGCGCCCACCAGTGCACGCAGCTGCTCCTCCGCGGCGCGGCCGGAGATCGGGACGTCGATGGCGTCTGGCACGTGCCGACCGTACCCGGGCTGCTCTGTCACACTTCGCCCGTGGTCCCGCCCCGCCTCGTCCTCCTGCCCGTCGCGGCCGTCGTCGCCACGCTGTCGCTGGCGGGCTGCGAGGAGCACACGGTGGCGGTCCGCTTCGAGCCCGAGGTCGGTGACGTCTACCGCTTCCAGGCCGACGTCGAGACCAAGGTCATGCGCACGGTCGACGGCGTCACCGCCGACGAGTCGGACACGGCCACGCTGGACGCCACCCAGACCGTGCAGGCCGTCGCCGACGACGAGGTGCTGGTGCGCATCGCCCTGCAGCGCGACGACGCCGCACCCCGCACGATCGACGTCCGCCTCGACCGGGCCAGCCGGCTCACCGCCATCGACCTCGTCGAAGGGGTCCCGGCCGAGGCGCTCGGGCTCGACGTCGCCATGGACCTGCCAGCCGACATCGGCAGCCCGCCCACCGGGCCCCTCGAGCCCGGCGATCGCTGGGAGATCCTGCGGGAGGTGAGCCTGGGCGGGCTGTCCCGACCGGTGCTGGTCCAGGGCCGGGGCCGCATCGACTCGCTCGGCGTCGAGGGTGGCCGGGAGGTGGCGGTGGCGGTCGTCGAGCTCGACGTGCCGGTGCGCACGATCCTCGACACCGCCGACGGCCGGGTACGCCTCGTCGGCACGCAGCGCACGTCGTCGGAGACCGCGTACGACCTCGCCGACGGTGCCCTGCGGCGGGACCGCACGGTGACCGAGGGCGACGTGGAGGTCATCGCCGAACCGCCGGCCGGCGTCGACGCCGAGCCGCTGCGCGGCGACATCGACTACCGGATCGTGACCCGCACCCGCCGCCTCGGGCCCAGCTCGGATGGGGCCCGCTAGCCGGTGGGGACGAGGTCCGGGCCGAGGTGCACCAGCACGTTGGCCAGCTGCAGGTCGTCGACCGGCGCCACGGCCGGCATCGGCGTGACCGACTCCGGCGTGGCACCGATGGCGGCGGCCAGCGCCTCGGCCTCGGCCTGGAACCCGGTGGTGTAGTACACGACGGTGGCCTCGACCCGATCGGCGTTGGCCGGGGTCCCGGTGACGTAGCCGAGCGCCTCGAGGGCGTCGGTGGTGCCACCCGCCGCGCCGTTGACGCCGGAGCCGTTGGCCACCAGCACCTTCACCTCGGCGGGGTCGCGAGGCGCCTGCGTGGTCGTGGTGCTCGATGCCGCGGCGTCGTCGTCGTCGCCATCGGACGGCGTCACGCCCTCGTCGACGTCGGTGGCCGTGTCGGAACCCACCGCCACCTGGGTGGTGCTGCTGTCGTCGTCCCGGAGCAGGAGCACGCCGATCACCACCGCGACGGCCACGAGGATGGCGCCGCGTGCGACGGATCCGTGGCCCGGTGCGGCGGAGGGGGGCGGGGGCTGCCGTCGGCGTCGCCGCGGCTGCTCGGACTGTTCGCTCATCGGAGCCTCCGGCGGCGGGTCGGACCGACGTGGCGGCGTCGACGGCGATCGGCCCGGGCCCGGCGCAGACGTCGGACCAGGAGCGGGTCCAGGTCCATGGCGTCGGGATGGTCGATCAGGGCGTCGAGCCTCCGGTAGTACGCCGACGGGGAGATCTGGAGCTGGGCGCGTATCGCTTCGCCCTTGGGTCCCGGTGACTGCCACCAGGCCCGCTCGAAGTCCAGGATCGACTGCTCCATCGGCGTGAGGTCGGTCAGGGGCATCCCCACCATGGTGCGTCCCCCACCGAGGCGGATCAAGCACCGCCCCCTCGGACCCGGTGGTGCGGTCGCTGAGGACCTATCGACGGCCGACGGGGAACCGCGCACAGGTCAGACCCGGTCGAGCTCACCGATGTGCGTCCACGGCAGCAGCGTCACCCGCTTGCGGCGCTGGAGCTCCTCTCCGCGTCGACGACGAGAGCTCAGCCACGCCTTCGCCGTCGGCTGGGACACGCCGACATCTCCGGCGAGCGCCGAGTAGCTGAGGAGCTGACCGGTCCGGCCCGCGGCCAGTTCGAGCATCCGCTGGTACGTGACGAGATCTCCGACGTCGCTCACTCTTCGGACATCACGCTCGAGGTAGGTCGCGATGTATGCGGCCAGCCAATCCGCGGGCGCGAGACGCTGGTCGAGGATCCTGGGGTAGCCACCGGTGAGCATCGCTTCGCCCAACGTGGACGGGAACCTGTCGAAGCGCACGACCGCGGTGCCTGACCACCAGGCTGCCGGCTGATCCAAAGCCAGACCTTCAATCGGCCCGTCGGAACCGACGCCTACGGAAAGTCGACGATTCGGTAGGTGTAGCCCTGCTCGGTCAGGAACCGCTGACGATTGCGAGCGAATCGCGCCTCATCGGTCTCCCGGGCGACGAGCGTGTAGAAGTGGGCCTGCCCGGCGTCGGCCTTGGGACGCAGCAGCCGCCCGAGACGTTGCGCCTCCTCCTGGCGGCTGCCGAACTGGCCGGAGAGCTGGATGGCCACCGACGCCTCCGGCAGGTCGATGGAGAAGTTGGCGATCTTGGAGACCACGAGCACCGGGATCTCGCCGCGGCGGAACTCGTCGAACAGCTGGTCGCGGGTCGACTGGGCGGACGTGCCGGTGAGCAGCGGCGCACCGATGCGCTCGGCGACGGTGCGGAGCTGGTCGACGAACTGGCCGATGATCAAGGTGGGCTCGCCGGCGTGGCGCTCGAGCAGCATGTCGAGGGCGACGAGCTTCTCCGGGGACGTCGCCGCGATCCGGTGCCGCTGGCGGGGTTCGGCCGTCGCGTAGGTCATCCGCCGCTCGTCGGTCAGCTCGACGCGGACCTCCGTGCACTCCGCCGGTGCGATCCACCCGAGCGCCTCGAGCTCCTTCCACGGAGCGTCGAACCGCTTGGGCCCGATGAGCGAGAACACGTCGCCCTCCCGGCCGTCCTCGCGGATCAGCGTCGCCGTCAACCCGAGCCGGCGCACGGCCTGGATGCGGGCCGTTGCGCGGAACACCGGCGCCGGGAGGAGGTGGACCTCGTCGTAGATCACCAGGCCCCATGCCTGCTCGTCGAACAGCGACAGGTTGGGGTGGCGGTCCATCAGGTCGGCGTCCTTGGGGACCGCCGGGTCGGACCAGGTGAGCACCTGGTAGGTGGCGACGGTGACGTCGCGCAGGTCCTTCCGCTGCCCCGACCACTCGCCGACCTGGCTGCGGTCAAGCGTCGTCTTGTCGAGGATCTCCGCGATCCACTGCCGGGCAGCCGAGATCGATGTGCACACGATCAGGGTTCGAGCCCCGGCGGTGACCAGCGCCCCGAGGCCGATCACCGTCTTTCCCGCCCCGCACGGGAGCGCCAGCACGCCGCTGCCTCCCGCGGGCGAGCCGTCCTGCCACCAGACCGCCAGGGCGTCGCCCTGGTAGGAGCGCAGATCGACGGTGAGCTCGGCGCCGTCGAGCCGGTCGCCGTCGTCGAAGCCGGCCTCGTCGGCGACCGGCCACCCCAGCCGCAGCAGCGCCTGCTTGAGCGCACCACGGTCCCCGAGGCGGACGGCGATCCGGTTGCCGTCGAGGCGCTCGCCCAGCAGCTCGGCCACGGTCCGGTCCCGGCTCACCTCCTCGATGAGCGGTGGTTCGGCCGACGTGAGGGCCAGGCCGGCGGTGTCGTGGTCCCGGACCAGCCGGAGGCGACCGTAGCGGCCCATCTGGTCGGCGACCTCGGTGAGCACCGAGTCGGCGACGTCGTACTTGGCGTAGCCAGCGAGGGTGTCGGTGGCCTCGGCGACCGTGAGGCCCGCCACCGCCGCGTTCCACAACGACAGCGGGGTGATGCGGTAGGTGTGGATGTGCTCGGGCGCCTTCTCCAGCTCCGCGAAGCGGCTGAGCGCGTCCCGGGCCTCCGCGGCTCGAGGCGACGCCGTCTCCAGCAGCACGGTGAGGTCGCTCTGGACGATGA
This sequence comes from uncultured Acidimicrobiaceae bacterium, assembly GCA_964498565.1. Lineage (GTDB taxonomy): Bacteria > Actinomycetota > Acidimicrobiia > Acidimicrobiales > Salinilacustritrichaceae > Salinilacustrithrix. The sequence goes on along the minus strand of CAZCJT010000247.1, from coordinate 224 downwards.
GCGGGTTGGTCGGGTCGGTCATCTCCGGAGCCGCTCCAGGAGTGCGGGCGTGACCGCGATCGGGCCGCGCACGTCGAGCTTCGCCGCCGGGTTGCGAGCGGCGCGGGCCTGCTCCTCGAGGCGACGGGCGCTGGCCGCCAGCCCGTCGTGGTGGTGGCGCTCGGCGAACTCGCGCTGCTGCCGGGCCCGGCGCAACGGCTGTTCGAGGGTGCCTGCGGCGCCTG
>CAZCJT010000246.1:0-4587 GCA_964498565.1 uncultured Acidimicrobiaceae bacterium | reverse complement strand
TGCTCGGCGCCTGCGGGGATGACGACGACAGCGGCGACCAGGCCGCCGTGACCTCCATCCCGGAGGACACCGCGACGTCGTCGACCACCACGACCGAACCGAGCACCGTCGCCCCCGACGTGATCCCGCGGGACGAGAGCCAGATCACCGAGGAGTACGTCGAGCAGGTCCTGAATGAGTTGTTCGCTGTGTCCGGTGATGCACTCCGAGCATCGATCGAGGCTGGGCTCGTCGATGAGACCGCCATCGCGCTGGTCGAGGCGACCAGTTCTCCATCCACAGTCGACGAAGACATCAACGAACTGCTCAGCTTGGCCGAGATCGACTTCGAGGGAGTCCGCGACGACGTGACTTCTCTTCGCGCCACCGTCCTGGATCTGGTCACCGCGACGTCGGAATGCATCTTCGTAGAGATCGAGCTCGATCGGTCCGGAGTCGTGGCAGGCCAGACCGAACCGGATCCGAACGTCCGGACCTTCGTACGGCTACTGCCAGCCACCTCCGAGCAGAGGGCGTCCGGCCACAATCCAACCGCGTGGGTGACGGACGGGCTACCGACCTCGACAGACGGCTCGGCCGCAGAGCCTGGATGCCCGGCATGACTGGCCGTTGGCTCTTCGCGGCGTGTGTAGCGCTGAGCCTCTTCGCTGATCTGCCGTCAGCGACTGCCGAGGACGAGCCACCCATCACGAGGGCGCCCCCTTCTGATGGAGATCCGTCCTGTCGGACGGGCAAGGCGGTCGGCGCAATCGGCTGCGGCGGTGGCGAGCAGGGCCACAGAGAAGTCGTCCCGATCCGATCGGGACCGCCGACGACGGCGTACCCCTACCGCCTCTACTGGCGGCCGGTCCTGAGCCAGGACCTCGACGGGAACACCTGTGTCGACATCGTCACCGAGCGCATCGGACGGGACCCGACAATGACCGAGGACCTCGAGGCCGAGAGGCAGTTCATGCGACTGGTCCGCGTGTACCCGATCTGCCCGGACGCCGAGATCCCAACGACGACGCCGACGATGGAGGCCGCCTCGTTCTACGAGCAGATCGACCTTCCGGTCCCGGTGCCCTACGTGCAGCCCGACGCACTGCCCGTCGGCTTCGAAGCCTTCCTCGAGACCGGGGCACCGACCAGCCAGACCTACGGTCCGGTCGACACGCCCTTCGGTCCGCTCACGCTCACGGCCACGGCCCAGGTCTACGTCGACTGGGACGACCCCCACGACGACGTCGACGGCGAGCACGGCCCCTACACGGGCCAGCCCGGTCCCCACCCCGACGGCGACATCACCCACGTCTACCAACACCACGGCGTGTACGACATCGCCGTCCGCTACGAGTGGACCGCGAACTGGTCCATCGGCGACATCACCGGCACGATCGAGGGCGCCGAGACGTCGGGCAGCTACCCCGACCCCGGGTTCGAGGCCTACAGCCGCGAGGCCGTCGGCCGCTGAGCCGCCGCCTCCCAGCGGGGGCGGAACATGATCGACAGGCGAGGACCGACCGGCCGGTTCGTCTTCGGCACGCTCTGGCGCCAGGTCCTCGTCGAGCTCCTGGTCGTCCTTGTCGACCTCCTCCAGTACCGGATCGTTGATGTCGACCTCTCGCTGGACCTTCACCGGCGCGACCAACAGGTCACGACCGACACGAGCCTGAACCAGAAGGCCACGACGATCACCCGCTGGCCGGGGCGGGCCTTTCCGAAGGGCCGTGACGTGGAGATCGGCTGCGCCGACTCTCTTTCGCCCTGACGCTCTTGCTCGTTCGCTTGCGGCAATCGCAGCCGGTCGGCACCGCCCCCACTCACCGTGCCCCCGTTCGGCTCACATGGGGTGAAAGGTACCGAGGGACCTTTTCAGGCGTTGTCGCGCGTGGCTACATTCCTGGCGATGCGGCGGCACCTGACCGCCCTGCTCGTCGCCGGGCTGCTGCTCGGCGCCTGCGGGGATGACGACGACAGCGGCGACCAGGCCGCCGTGACCTCCATCCCGGAGGACACCGCGACGTCGTCGACCACCACGACCGAACCGAGCACCGTCGCCCCCGACGTGATCCCGCGGGACGAGAGCCAGATCACCGAGGAGTACGTCGAGCAGGTCCTGAATGAGTTGTTCGCTGTGTCCGGTGATGCACTCCGAGCATCGATCGAGGCTGGGCTCGTCGATGAGACCGCCATCGCGCTGGTCGAGGCGACCAGTTCTCCATCCACAGTCGACGAAGACATCAACGAACTGCTCAGCTTGGCCGAGATCGACTTCGAGGGAGTCCGCGACGACGTGACTTCTCTTCGCGCCACCGTCCTGGATCTGGTCACCGCGACGTCGGAATGCATCTTCGTAGAGATCGAGCTCGATCGGTCCGGAGTCGTGGCAGGCCAGACCGAACCGGATCCGAACGTCCGGACCTTCGTACGGCTACTGCCAGCCACCTCCGAGCAGAGGGCGTCCGGCCACAATCCAACCGCGTGGGTGACGGACGGGCTACCGACCTCGACAGACGGCTCGGCCGCAGAGCCTGGATGCCCGGCATGACTGGCCGTTGGCTCTTCGCGGCGTGTGTAGCGCTGAGCCTCTTCGCTGATCTGCCGTCAGCGACTGCCGAGGACGAGCCACCCATCACGAGGGCGCCCCCTTCTGATGGAGATCCGTCCTGTCGGACGGGCAAGGCGGTCGGCGCAATCGGCTGCGGCGGTGGCGAGCAGGGCCACAGAGAAGTCGTCCCGATCCGATCGGGACCGCCGACGACGGCGTACCCCTACCGCCTCTACTGGCGGCCGGTCCTGAGCCAGGACCTCGACGGGAACACCTGTGTCGACATCGTCACCGAGCGCATCGGACGGGACCCGACAATGACCGAGGACCTCGAGGCCGAGAGGCAGTTCATGCGACTGGTCCGCGTGTACCCGATCTGCCCGGACGCCGAGATCCCAACGACGACGCCGACGATGGAGGCCGCCTCGTTCTACGAGCAGATCGACCTTCCGGTCCCGGTGCCCTACGTGCAGCCCGACGCACTGCCCGTCGGCTTCGAAGCCTTCCTCGAGACCGGGGCACCGACCAGCCAGACCTACGGTCCGGTCGACACGCCCTTCGGTCCGCTCACGCTCACGGCCACGGCCCAGGTCTACGTCGACTGGGACGACCCCCACGACGACGTCGACGGCGAGCACGGCCCCTACACGGGCCAGCCCGGTCCCCACCCCGACGGCGACATCACCCACGTCTACCAACACCACGGCGTGTACGACATCGCCGTCCGCTACGAGTGGACCGCGAACTGGTCCATCGGCGACATCACCGGCACGATCGAGGGCGCCGAGACGTCGGGCAGCTACCCCGACCCCGGGTTCGAGGCCTACAGCCGCGAGGCCGTCGGCCGCTGAGCCGCCGCCTCCCAGCAGGGGCGGAACATGATCGACAGGCGAGGACCCATCGGCCGGTTCGTCTTGGGCACGCTGTGGCGCCAGGTCCGCTGGATGGTCCCACCCATCACGAGCAGGTCGCCCATGCCGAAGTCGAAGGAGACCGACGGCCCACCTGCGATCGGCGTGAGCAGGAACCGGCGGGGTGCGCCGCACGACACGATCGCCATCACGGAGCTGTGCATCTCCCGGGCGATGGTGTCGCCGTGGGGTGCCACCGAGTCGCGACCGTCGCGGTAGAGCGCGACCCCGATGCGATCCATCTGCTCGTCGAACCGTTCGCGCAACGCCTTGGTGATCTCCCGCAGCACCGGGTGACCGGGACCGCTCTTGGGGATCGAGGCGGTGAGGCGGGGTACGTCGACGATGCGGTCGTACATGGGCCGGCGACCGGCGTGCCAGGACGTGGTGTCGGCCAGGTGGTCCATGAGGGTCTGGTCGCCGCCGACCCAGCCGGGCACCCGCACGATCCAGGCGTCGTGGTCGAGGTCGGTGCGGTCTGCAGGCAGGGGACTGGCGATGTGGGGTTCGGCGGCTCCGAAGAGCGACCCCTGGAGCGTGGCGTCGGCCAGCGCAGACATGACGGGAGCCTACGAACGCACGTTCGGGATCGCCAACCGGCCACACCGGTCAGCGCAGTGGCACGGATCCAGGAGGTCTTGGTCGTGGCTCAGCGGAAGTCACGGCTCTTGAGGGTGCCGCGCACCGGCAGCGGCGAGAGCCGCTCGGCCACGACGTTGATGACGCCCTCGGCCCGCTCGCACCTCCCCCGGATGAGCATCGCCGGCGCGCTGAGCGCGACCTTGCGGTGGGCGTTCCAGCAGCCCTTCGACACCACGACGTTGATGAGGCCGGTCTCGTCCTCGAGGTTGAGGAACATGGTGCCGCCGGCGGTGGCCGGGCGCTGGCGGTGGGTGACGACGCCGCCGATGAGCACCTTGGAGCCGGGCTCCACGTGCCACAGACCGGCCGACGTCACGACGCCCAGGCGATCGAGCTCGTCCCGGATGAAGCGGGTCGGGTGGCCGTCGGGGCTCATGCCGGTGGACCACAGGTCGGCTCGTGCCTCCTCGAAGTCGTCCATGCCGGGCAGCGTCGGCGCCTCGGCACCCGTGACGATGCCGGGCAGGCGGTCGGCCCCGCCCTGGGCCACGGAGCCGGCCTGCC
>CAZCJT010000245.1:0-4608 GCA_964498565.1 uncultured Acidimicrobiaceae bacterium | reverse complement strand
GCCGGCGGCCGCCATCTCGGCGAACGCCGGCGCCGACGCCGCCCACCGGTCGAGCACCTCGGGCATGGCCGCCTCGGCGAGCTCGGCAACCTGGGCGGCAGTGTCCTCATCGGTCGGGAGCCCCGACAACCGACCGGCGGCTGCCCACTCCGGGGTGGCCGCCAGGTGGCTGACCACGCTGCGGACCGTCCAGCCCGGACAGGCCTGCACTGGGCGAGCGAGGACGTCGTCGTCGAGCGCTCGGACGAGGTCGTTGATGCGCTGGTGGGCGGCGAGGTAGGTGGAGGCGATCTGCGGCGTCGGCATCGGCCCGCAGCTCAGCTACCGACGCGGACCGGCCGGTCCAGTGCGAGCACGTCGGGACGTGCGTAGTGGCCCACGGGATCGAACATCCGCCGACCGGCGGCGATCCGGTCCAGCCCGATGGTGGCGGAGACGGTCCCGGCCTCCCCGATCAGGGGACCCGCGATGATCTCACCACCGGGGGCCACGATCGTGGTGTTGCCCCGCGACATCCAGTCGTCGTCGCCCCCGTAGAGGTCGTCGGCGTCGGAGAGATCTCTCGGGACATCGCTGCCTCGCAGGCATGCGGTCACCCCCACGACGAAGACCTGGCCTTCCTTGGCGATGTGTCGCAGGGTCGGTATCCATTCGTCGCTGTTGTCCCACGTCGGGGCCAGCAGAACGTCGATGCCCTGCTCGTACATGGCCACACGGGCCAGCGGCATGTAGTTCTCCCAGCAGATCAGCGAGCCCACTCGCACGCCGTCGATGTCGATGGTGGTGAGGAGGTCCGAGTGACCGTTGCCCCACACCAGACGCTCTGCCCCGGTCGGCACCAACTTGCGGTGCCGACCAGCGATGTCGCCGTCAGCGCCGACGTACACGACGGTGTTGTTGAGCGTTCCGGACGGAAGCCGCTCGGTGATCCCCAGTGCGACCCAGACGCCGGAGGTCCGCGCCGCCTCGCGCACGGGGTCGAGGTCAGAGCCGTCGACGTCGACGGCTTGGTCGGCGAAGCGGGCGTACCAGTCGCCGTCGCTCATCGGCGGACGACGCCACGCCCAGTCTGGGTAGCCGGGCACGAACGACTCCGGGAACACCACGAGGCGGGCACCATCGGCCGCCGCCTTCTCGATCTCGGTGACGACGACGGCCAGCGTGGCGCCGCGATCGAGGAACACCGGGGTGCACTGGACAGCGGCCACCGCCAACGTCCCCGTGGACACGGTCCCGGCCACATCATCGTCGGTACTCATCTCGATGCCGTCGCCTTCATGCGGCGCACCTGACCGCGTTTCCGTGCGAATAGCAAGCGGCGGGGGTGGTGTCGCACCTTGGCGATCCGAACGACGAGCTGGTCGGCCGCGGGATTCGGGAGGGTCGCAGCGTCACAGAGCGGACCGTGGGTCTCCACACCAGATGTCGCTCCGGTCGGGGACGGTCGACTGACAAGTGATTCACGCCGCCGGCCGTCAGCCAGCCAGACCGAAGAAGACGAGGATCGCTCGCCCGAGGCGGACCATCTGCTCGTCGTCGAGTCGACCGATCCGCTCGCCGAGCTTGGAGCGAGGAATCGTCGTGATCTTGTCCACCATCAGGCTGCATGACTCTCGGAGTCCATTGACCCCGTCGGGGTCGATGCGTAGGCGGAACAGGGGTGCCTCGGTCGGGTCGGTGGTGAACGCACAGACCGTCACGGAGTCGGTGGCATCGAAGCGGTCGTCCTGAACGATGGCGACCGGCCGCGGCTTGCCCACGTACCCGCTACCGGCGGCAGCGGTCCAGATGTCGCCTCTTCTCAATCGTCGTCCTGGCTGATGGCGTCGATGAATGCCTGATCGTCGTGGTCGTGCCGGCTGGCTGCAACGGCCGCGGACTGCCGGTGCGCTTGTCGCTCGAACTCTGGTGAGCGGACGTCGGGCACCCAGATCTGAACCGGTCGAAGACCCTGAGCGCGCAGACGTCGACGGTGCTCCGCGACACGCTTGCGACCACCGGAGTCCTCGCGCGGGGCAGCCATGTCGCCAAGTTACATGTAACGGCCGTCCGGCGACACCGCTATCCCGCCAGCTCGCGGAAGCCAGGAGTAGAAAAGGGCCTCTGACCAGCTCCTTCGCTGGTCAGAGGCCCTCTCAGCCGTACCCCCCCTGGGACTCGAACCCAGAACCTGCGGATTAAGAGTCCCTTGACGGCCGTCCGGCTGATGACGTCGCGTGCGCGAAAGTCCTGGTAGATACGGGTTTTCAGAGGTGGCGCTGTTGCCCTGTGATCCCCCGTATCGGCTCGTATCGCTGATTTGGGGGGACAATCGGGGGGATCGCAGGCGTGGAGTCAGACCCGTCGCAGGTCCTCGACGAAGGTCTCCATCACATCGACGACCTCGACGGGATCGACGGGCGACAGTGAAGCCGACCGCATCTTGTTGGTCGCCGCTGCGGGGTTGGCAAGGATCTCTCGCTCGACGACCGAAGCGATCACCGCGGCGATCTCGCCCGGCACGGTCCTGATCTCCTGGCTGACCGCACCGCGGCGGTCGTACCGCTCGACGAGACGGTAGAGATCGAGGAGGTCGGCCGGCATCTTGGTCGACCGTCGGAGCGTCGACGGCGCGGCGATCGCATGGGACTTGGTGGCGACGAGGCCGGCCGGCGTGGCGACCTGCGCCGCCAGGGGTTCTCCGCCGGCGACTCGGACGACGGTGAGGACCCCGGTCTCGAACGCCCACCGATGCCCGGCGACGAACAGGCGATCGTCGTCGTCGAGGTCCGCCAGATCGGTGGCGCTCGCCTCCATCGTCGCGATCAGATCGACCTTGACTCCCTCGATCACCAGTGGCTGCCGGGCCGAGTCGTGGGCGTCGGCGAGGATCTCGACGGCTGCCGGGTCCGTTTCGGTGGTGACGAGGTCGATGTCGATGGTCGCTCGATGCGGTTGGCCGGTTGAGCCGACGCGCATGGCCACGGCGAGCCCGCCGATGAGCACGACCGGCGGAAGGTCCGACGTGGCGAGGACCGCTCTCGCAGCCTCGACCAGCGCGTGGTGATGGTCGGCGAGAAGGATCTCGTCGGGATCACCAGACACGTTCGACCTCGGCACGGTCGAGGTTCCACTGCTCGACGACCTCACGGCCGCGTGCCGGGTCCTGGGCGAGCTCGAGGGCGAGGAACAGCGGGTGGAGGGTCGGTAGGAAGTGCGGTGCCGGAGGCCGGTCGGGCCGCATGCGGTTGCGGCAGGCGATGAGCGTCGGCGCCACCGCCAGCACCGCCACACAGTCATCCCACGAAGCCCGTTCCAGTGTCCGTTCTGCTCGCCGCGCGACCGCGTCGGTCGGGACCCAGATCCGAGGTTGTGCTCCTGCGTCGAAGACCGGCGCGCCCCAAGCTGCCGCCGCGGCATCGCCACCATTCGCCCAGCCGGGCTCGTCCAGCTCGCCGACCTGCATCTGTAGCCGGGTCTCGTCGCTGGGACGGGGCAGTGAGGCCACCGGCACAAGACGGGCCGGCCCCCACACGTCGGCCAGGGCCCAGAACAGCTCCGGCGTCTGCGGTTCGCCGGACGGACGCACCAGGCCGGACTCTCGGAGCAGCTTCGACGCGTCGCCGACTGCCCCATGTGACATCCCCGCGGCGCCGGCGACGGCCCGGATCGACGGGCGATCGTGGCGGTGGTCCGCGTGGCTCAGCAGAAGCGCGGCGGCGTAGCTCAGCCCGGCGCGCCCACGGATCGAGCCATCCGATCCGGGCGACGCGGTGCCCCGCCGAAGCGCGGCGTGGGTCCGACCGGCCAAGCGGTCCTCGTCGAACGTGATGACCCCAGACGCCTCTGGATGCTGCAGTTGCAGCTCGCCCCGTCGGTCGAGCCAGCTCCAGCCGAACGTCTTCTGCGACGCATTGTGCTCCTCGAGGAGTTCTTTGGCGGCTGCGGAGATCCGATTGGCGACGATGACCTTGTTGCCACGGGCCTCGGTCTCGAGGAGGAACTCGATGTCGCGTCGGCTGATCGCTTCGCGCACGATGACCTTCGCCGGCCAGCGCTTCGACCCCACCCCGACCTTCACCAGGTCGTCGGCATCGGGCGCGATGTCGATGCCGCGGGCATCGGAGGTCAGGGACAGCAGATCCTCGATGGCGGCGACGGCCTGGTCGGCGGGAGAGACTCGGAGCCGGGGCACGTTCGAAGTCTAACCCGTCCGGTGTCCGGTAGCTACCGGACACCGGACAGCGGGATTACTCGGTCTCTGCCGCTTCCTCGTCGAGGATGCGGATGGCTTCGGCGAGGCGTTCGAGGACTTCGGCGGCGTCGGTGACGTCGCCGAATGCTTGGCGGAGCATGGCGCGGGCCCGGCTGGCGCCAAGTGTGTGGAGCCGGTCGGCGAGGTCGCTGGGGGAGACGTGGGGCTTTTCCCGTTTGCTGCGGGGCTGGGGGGCGACACGGGAGGAGTAGTCGCGCAGCTCCTCTTCCCAGTGGCCGAGGTTCTCGGGGGTGCCGAGGATGGCGTCGAGGATCACGATCGGGTCGAGCCCCTTCATCCCGGCATCCGGGGCATGGAGGGCGGCGTCGGAGTCAGGTGGGAGGGGGACGAAGAAGTACCCGATGGGGAGATCG
>CAZCJT010000244.1:0-4609 GCA_964498565.1 uncultured Acidimicrobiaceae bacterium | reverse complement strand
GGCTCCGATGACGACGTGCACCGGGGGCCGGCGCCTCAGCCCGCGGCGAAGGCGGTGGCCGCCCGCACTGTCGTGCGAACGGAGGCCACGTCGGTGCCGACGGGGCAGACCGTGGTGCCCCGGGCCGAGATCTCGTCCATCAGCCCGCCTCCTCCACCGGCAGGTCGAGGTGGAGCTGGGCGTCGTGGCCGTTCAGGTGCTGCACCGCGGGCGGCACGCCGGCGGCACCGACCTCGTCGGGAGCCACCGCCGGCTCGGCCAGGAAGTCGGGCAGCGGCCGCTCGTGGACGATGGCCAGCCGCTTCGTCGCCCGGGTGAGGGCCACGTAGAGGGCCCGGAGGCCCTGGGCCTCCTCGTCGACGATGGCGGCCGGCTCCACCACCACGGAGGCATCGACCTCGAGGCCCTTCACCATCCCGACGGGCACGATGGTGACCGGCTGGCGCAAGCCCTGGCGGGTGGCCCGCCCGTGCTCGATGCCGGCATCGGTGAGCGCGACGGAGACCGGCTCGACGAACGTCGCCGGCACGATGATGGCCAGGGACCCGGGGTCGACCTCGGCTGCTTCGGCCGCCGTGACCTGGGCGACGAGGCGGTGCAGGGAGCCGGCGCCGGCCCGGCGCACGACGGGAGGGTCGCCGCCCTCCCGCACCGAGACGGGTGGTTGGAGGTCCGGTGCGGCGACGCGCAGCACCCGAGCCGCCATCTCCATGTTCTTGGCCGGGATGCGGTAGCCGACGGTGAGCTCGGACCGACGGGTGCCGCGCTTGGTGGGCAGGTGTTCGAGGATCTCGTCCCAGCTCTGGTGCGCCCATGCGCCGGTGGCCTGGGCGATGTCGCCGACGATGGTGAGCGACCCGGACAGGGACCGGCGCGCCACCATGCGCAGCTGCATGGGCGACAGGTCCTGGGCCTCGTCGACGACGATGTGGCCGTAGGTGCGGATCTCGTCGTCGACGCCCTTGCGCCGGCGGCGGGGCCCGAGGCGCTCGCGGGCCTCGTCGAGGAGCGGCACGTCCTGCCAGGTGAAGGTGACCTGGTCCGACGGTGCGGCGCGGGGCCGGTGCAGCTCCACCTGCTCCTCCGGTCGCAGCCACTTCCGGCTGGCCAGCTCGATGAGCGCCCGGGAGCCGAACAGGTCGTGCAGCAGCTGCGCCGGGGTCAGGAGCGGCCACATCCACTCCAGCGCCTCGACGACGTCGGGGTGGCGGCGCAGCTGGTCGCGCACGTCGTCGGCCCGCACCGGGTTGCGAGCCGAGTCGGCCAGCACCTCGAAGAGGCGCTGCTCGACGTGCTTGCGGCCTGCGTTGTGGCGGTGGTAGCGGCGGTGGGCGTCGGCCACGATGCGGCCGCTGTCGGCGACGGTGCACACGAGGGTCTGGGCACCCATGCCCACGCGCAGGTCGCGGCGCAGCGCCCGCTGGCGATCGGCCACGGCCTTGCGGATGACGTCGGCCATCCGGGCGTCGCCCTTGACCCGGGCGACACGGGGTGCGTCCTCGCCCACGATGGTCTCCCGGTCGACCAGGTCGGCCAGCACCGCCAGCTCGACCCCGGCCTCGCCGAGGGAGGGCAGCACCTGGTCGATGTAGCCGAGGAACAGCCGGTTCGGGCCGAGGACGAGCACGCCCTGGCCCTCGAGGGGGAAGCGGTGGGTGTAGAGCAGGTAGGCGGCGCGGTGCAGCGCCACGACGGTCTTGCCGGTTCCCGGACCGCCCTGCACGACGAGCACGCCGGACAGCTCGGAGCGGATGATCTCGTCCTGCTCGCCCTGGATGGTGGCGACGATGTCGCCGAGCCGGCCGGTGCGGGTCTCCTCCAGCGCCCGGATGAGCGCGCCGTGACCCTGGATGCGGTCGTCGTCGGCGAGGGCGATGCCGCCATGGGCGCCGTGCACGGCGTCGCCGAACAGCTCGTCCTCGAGGTTCAGCAGCGTGCGGCCCCGGGCCGTGAAGTGGCGCCGACGGGCCAGGCCCATGGGCTGGGGCCCGGTGGCCCGGTAGAACGCCTCGGAGATCGGCGCCCGCCAGTCCACCACCACGGGCTCCTGGTCGTCGTCGGCCACGGACATGCGGCCGATGTAGAAGGAGTCCTCGCCGTGCTCGGCGTCGGTGTCGAGCCGGCCGAACACCAGCGAGCTGTCGCCCAGATCCAGCTGGGTGAGACGGGTGGCGATGCTGCCCTCGATCATCTCCCGCTCCCAGCGGGCCTGCTCGGTGCCGCCCTTGCCGACCTCGACCATGGACCGCAGCCGCCGGGCCCGGTCGCGCGCCGTCTCCAGGCAGGCGTACGCATGGTCGACGTAGGCCTGCTCGGCGCTCAGTTCCGGATGCTCGTTCAACGGTGCGCGATCACCTCAGAGGCTGGTTCGGAGGGATCGAACATGCTACCCCGACGCGCCCGCCCCCTCCCCCACCGCGCCGACCAGGAACGCCAGCACCAGGGCCTCGTCGCGCCAGGCGTCGTACCGGCCCGACGGCCCCCCGTGGCCGGCGCCCAGCTCGGTCTTGAGCAGGAACGGCCCGCCCTCGGCCCGGTCGCGCAGTCGGGCGACCCACTTCGCCGGCTCCCAGTACCCCACCCTCGGATCGTGCAGGCCGGCGGTGGCCAGCACCGGCGGCAGGGTGGCCTCGGGGACGTTCTCGTACGGCGCGTAGGACGCCATCACGTCGAAGATCTCCGGCGACTCGACCGGATTGCCCCACTCCTCCCACTCGATCACGGTGAGGGGCAGGCCGGGGTCGAGGATCGTGTTGAGGGCGTCGACGAAGGGCACCTCGGCCACCACCGCGGCCCACAGGTCGGGGGCGCGGTTGAGCGCGGCGCCGACGAGCAGGCCGCCGGCCGAGCCCCCTCGGATGGCGATGCGGGGCCGCCCGTCGGCGCCGGTGCCGGCGACACCGTCCTCGAGCAGGGCCCGCCCGCAGGCGATGAGGTCGTCGAAGGTGTTGGCCTTGGCGGCGAGCTTGCCCTCCTCGTACCAGCGCCGACCCATCTCCCCGCCGCCCCGCACGTGGCCGATGGCGAAGGCCCAGCCGCGGTCCAGCAGGCTCAAGCGGGAGATGGAGAAGCCGGGATCGATGGAGATCTCGTAGGACCCGTATCCGTAGAGGAGGACGGGCCCGCCCGGCTGGCGATCACGGCGGTGCACGAGGCTGATGGGGACGTGCGTGCCGTCGTCGGCCGTGGCCCACAGGCGGCGGGACACGTACTGGTCGGGGTCGTAGCCCCCGAGGACCGGCTGCACCTTGCGCACCGTGCGGGTCCCGGTCCGGAGGTCGACGTCGATGACCGTGGGCGGCGTGACCAGCGAGGTGTAGCTGTGCCGCAGCTGGGGCCAGCCCATGTCGGGGTTCGACGCCAGCGCCACCGAGGAGACCTCCTCGGCCTGGTCGAGCAGGAACTCCTCGCCGTCGGAGAGCCGACGCACCCGGATGCGGGTGGTGGCCTCGGTCCGCTCCTCGACGAGCAGGTGGTCGCGCAGGACGTCGATCCCCTCCAGCCGCACGCCGGGCGTGTGGGGGACGACGTCGACCCAGGCGGCCGGGTCGGGGCCGGCGTCGAGGTCGCGGTGGTCCGACGACGCCGAGGCGACCCGGAAGTCGAGGGCGCCGTCGTTGGTCAGGACGAAGAAGGTGCCGCCCACGTGCTCCACGTCGGCCTCGATGCCCTGCCGGCGGGGGACGAGCACGTGGAACGGCTCGGCCGGGTCGACGCTCGGTCCGACCCGGATCTCGCTCGTGACCTTGGAACCCATGGCCAGCACCAGCCACTGGCGGTCCTTGGTCTCGCTGATCTGGCAGAAGAACCGCTCGTCGTCCTCGCGGTGCACCAGCACGTCGTCGCTCGCCGGCGTGCCCAGGCGGTGGCGCCAGACCTCGTGGGGACGGGTCGCCTCGTCGGGCCGGGTGTAGAAGAACGTGTTGCCGTCGGCGGACCAGGCGGTGGAGTAGTAGACGCCGGGCACCTCGTCGGGCGTGCCGTCGGGGAGGAGCCGGTCCTGGCCCGTGGCCAGGTCGCGGAAGCGCAGCAGGTGGCGCTCCGAGCCGTTGCGGTCGGCGGCCCAGGCCAGCGTGCCGTGGTCGGGCGACACGTCGAACACGCCGAGGGAGAAGTAGTCGAGGTCGGACCGGGTGGCCGCCTCGGCGTTCTGGTCGAGCAGGACCTGCTCGGCCTCGAGCACCGATGCGTCATCGGGATCGGGCGGGTCGGTCTCGTCGCCGGCGGCCAGCCGGCAGTGCACGGGGTACTGCGCGCCCTCGATGGTGCGGCTGTAGTACCACCACCTCCCCTGGCGGGTCGGCACCGACAGGTCGGTCTCCTGCACCCGCCCCTTGATCTCCGAGAAGATGGCCTCCCGCAGCGGCTCGTCCTCGGTGAGCACGGCGGCGGTGTGCGCGTTCTCCGCCTCCAGGTGGGCGAGCACGTCGGGATCGGTGCGGTCGTCATCGCGCATCCAGGCGTACTCGTCGACGGCGGTGCGGCCGTGGCGCTCCCGCGTCACGGGCTGCCGGCGGGGCGTGGGCGGGCTCGACGGGGTCGTCTCGGGCACGGCGGGACGCTATCCCCCCTCCGAATCGACCCCTCCGGACCGGGCAACCCCCCGCCC
>CAZCJT010000243.1:0-4636 GCA_964498565.1 uncultured Acidimicrobiaceae bacterium | reverse complement strand
GAGCTGGCGCCGACCACCGTGACGGTGCACCAGCCCGGTGGCCCCGCCGTCGTCGAGCTCGGCGACGTCGCCCACCTCACCGTTCCCGTGGTGGCAATCGCCGCCGTCGAGTGGCCGCTGTGATGCGAGGATGACGACTTGACCGACGCGCTCACCGACACGCTCATCGACCGGTCGATCCGGGAGAAGATCGTCCTCGTCGGTGTCACCCTGCCGCCCGACCACCCCGACGAGACCGAGCGCGGCCTCGACGAGCTCAGCGCCCTCATCGACACCGCCGGCGCGGACGAGGTCGGGCGGGTCGTGCAGCGCCGGCAGACCCCGGATCCGCCCACCTTCATCGGCAAGGGCAAGGCCGAGGAGCTGAAGGAGGTCGCGCTCGCCACCGACTGCGACACCGTCGTGTTCGACAACGAGCTCAGCCCGGCCCAGCAGTTCAACCTCGAGAAGCTGCTCGGGCGTACGGCCATCGACCGCACCGCGGTGATCCTCGACATCTTCGCCCAGAACGCCTCGAGCCTCGAGGGCAAGACGCAGGTGGAGCTGGCCCTGCTGCGCTACCGGCTGCCCCGCCTGCGCCGCACCGGCAAGACGTTCTCCCAGCAGGCCGGCGGCATGTCGGCCGGCGGTGGCGCCCGCATCGGCTCCCGGGGTCCGGGTGAGACCCAGCTCGAGAACGACCGGCGGCGCCTGGTGCGGCGCATCCACCGCCTCGAGGCCGAGCTCAAGGAGATCCAGCAGCACCGCGACACCCAGCGCAAGCGGCGCAAGGAGGCCCGCACCCAGCGGGTCGCCATCGTCGGCTACACGAACGCGGGCAAGTCCACGCTGCTCAACCGGCTCACCGACGCCGGCGTGCTGGTCGAGGACCGCCTCTTCGCCACCCTCGACGCCACCACCCGCCGCCTCGACCTCCCGGGCGGCGAATCGGTCCTGCTCACCGACACCGTCGGGTTCGTGCGCAAGCTGCCCCACCAGCTGGTCGAGGCGTTCAAGTCCACGCTCCAGGTCGCAGCCGACGCCCACCTGCTGCTGCACGTCGTCGACGCCACCGCCGTCGACGTGGCCGGCAACATCGAAGCCGTCCACACCGTGCTGCGCGAGATCGAGGCCGGCGGCGTGCCGCAACTGCTCGCGTTCAACAAGTCCGACCTCGATCCCGAGACCGCCGCCACCCTCGTGAAGCGCTACCCCGGTTCGGTGGCGTTCTCGGCCACCACCGGCGAGGGGGTCGACGAGCTGCTCGCCACGCTCGGCAGCCACCTGCGCGCCATGCAGCCCGTCGTCGAGCTGTCGATCCCCTACGAGCGTGCCGATGCCCTGGCCGCGGTGCACCGCGAGGGCGAGGTGCTGGTCGAGACCCACGGCGACACCGGCACGGTCGTGCAGGCCCGCCTCGATGCCGGGTCTCGCGCCCAGTTCCAGGAGTTCGAGGTCGGGGTGGTCGAGTGACCCTCGACGCGCCGGCACCCTTCGTCCCGCCGCCGTACCCCTACGACCGCCTCGACCCCCTCCGGGCGGTGGCCGCCGAGCACGAGGGCGGCGCCGTCGACCTGAGCATCGGCACGCCGTTCGACCCGCCGCCGGTCGCCGTGGTCGAGGCGCTCGGCTCCGCTGACGCGCGCGGCTACCCGGCGTCCAACGGCCTGCCCGCGCTGCGCCAGGCCACGGTCGACTGGCTGCGGGGGTTCCTGGGCGTCGAGGTCACCAGCGACCAGGTCGCGGCTTGCATCGGGACGAAGGAGCTGGTGGCCGGCATGCCGCAGTGGCTGCGCCTCCGCACGCCCGAGCGAGACACGGTCCTGTACCCCGAGATCAGCTACCCCACCTACGAGATGGGGGCCACCCTCGCCGGGTGCCGGGCCGTCCCCGTCCCCGTGCGCCGCGACTGGACCATCGACCTCGACGCCATCGACGAGGCCGACGCGGCCCGGGCCCTGTGCCTGTGGGTCAACACCCCCGGCAACCCCGCCGGCGGCCTCGACGACCTCGGGGCGGCGGCCGAGTGGGGCCGCAGCCGGGGGGTCCCGGTCCTGTCCGACGAGTGCTACGTCGCCTTCACCTGGGACGGACCGCCCCGCACGATCCTCCACCACGGCACCGACGGCGTCCTCGCCGTGCACTCGCTGTCGAAGCGGTCGAACCTGGCCGGCGGCCGGGCCGGCTTCTACGCCGGTGACCTCGAGCTGGTCACGTACCTGCGAGAGGTCCGCAAGCACGCGGGCTTCATGGTGCCCTCGCCGGTGCAGGCCGCAGCCATCGCCGCCCTCGGCGAGGAGGACCACGTGGTGGTCCAGCGCGACCGGTACCACCGGCGCCTCCTGGCGCTGCAGGCCGCGCTCGCCGGCATCGGCATCGACGCCCCCATGCCGGGCGGTGGCTTCTACCTGTGGGTGCCGGCCCCCGGCGGCGACGCCTGGGCGCTCACCGAGCGACTGGCGCGCCAGGGCGGTGCCATCGTCAGCCCCGGGGAGTTCTACGGGCCCGCCGGCAGCGGTCACGTGCGGGTCGCCGCCGTCCAACCCGACGAGCGCATCGCGCTGGTCGTCGAGCGCCTGGCGGCCGCGGGATAGCCGGACGGCTCGCCACCCACGGGCACTGCTCGTCGATGGCCGCCGCCGCTCGGAGGTGCGGGACGGCACCACTAGATTCGGCCCCCATGCCTGCCTCGCTGCCCGATCAGATCACCGAGCTGTGGGACCGCCGCGACGAGCTGTCGCCGGCGGACGCCGACGCCTTCAAGGTCGTGCGCCAGGCCATCGACCTGCTCGACCGGGGCGAGGCCAGGGTGGCCGACGTCACCGGCGACGGTGTGGGCGACCACGAGGTCACCGTCAACGAGTGGGCGAAGCTGGCCATCCTGTTGCTCTTCCGGTTGAGCTCCATGGAGACGACGGAGCTCGGCCCGTTCGAGTACGCCGACAAGATCCCGCTCAAGCAGGGCTATCAGGCGTCCGGCGTGCGGGTGGTGCCCGGCGCCTCGGCCCGGTGGGGGAGCCACCTGTCCCGCGGTGTCGTCATGATGCCGTCCTATGTGAACATCGGCGCCTGGGTCGGCGAGAACTCCATGGTCGACACGTGGGCAACCGTGGGCTCCTGCGCCCAGATCGGCGCCAACGTGCACCTGTCCGGCGGCGTCGGCATCGGCGGCGTGCTGGAGCCGGCCAACGCCTCACCCGTCGTCATCGGCGACGAGTGCATGATCGGCAGCCGATGCATCGTGGCCGAAGGCGCCCGGGTCGGGGCGGGGACCATCCTCGGCGCTGGCTGCGTGCTCACCGGCTCCATCCCGGTCATCGACGCCGAGACCGGCGAGGAGATCGGCCGAGGCCGGGTCCCGGCCTGGAGCGTTGCCGTGTCCGCCACCCGTCCCCGCAGCTTCCCCGGCGGGGACTTCGGCCTGCCGTGCGTGCTGGTGATCAAGCGCCTCACCGCGGGCGAGCGGCACGACAAGTCCAAGCTCAACGACATCCTGCGCGACCACGGCGCAACCGTGTGACCGATCTCCTACGCCGCACGGCGGAGCTGGTCGACATCGCCTCACCGAGCCGGGCCGAAGGCCCCCTCGCCGATCGCGTCGAGCAGTGGCTGCGTGAGGTCCCGTGGCTCGCCGTGGACCGCCACGACGACAACGTCGTGGCCCGCACCCAGCTCGGTCGACCGCAGCGGCTGGTCCTCGCCGGGCACCTCGACACCGTCCCGGCCAACGGCAACGACGTCGCTCGCATCGACGGCGACGTCCTGTGGGGGCTCGGCTCGGCCGACATGAAGGGGGGGCTCGCCGTCTTCCTCGAACTGGCCCGCACCATCGACGCTCCCACCTCCGACCTCACCTACGTCTTCTACGCCGCCGAGGAGATCGCCGCCGAGCACAGCGGCCTGCTCCAGCTGTTCCGGGAGCGGCCCGATCTGGTCGCCGGCGACGCCGCCATCCTCGGCGAGCCCACCGATGGTTGGGTCGAGGCCGGCTGCCAGGGCACCGCCCGCGTCCGGCTGACGCTGACCGGTGTGCGGTCCCACACCGCCCGGCCGTGGAAGGGCCGCAACGCCATCCACCGCCTGGGGCCCGTCCTCGACGCCATCGCCGGCTACGAGGCGCGCCAGCCGACCATCGACGGCTGCACCTACCAGGAGGCCGTGCAGGCGGTGTTCGTCGAGGGTGGCGTGGCCGGCAACGTGGTGCCCGACGAAGCGGTGCTCACGGTCAACCTGCGCATCGCCCCGGACCGCACGGTCGACCAGGCCGTCGACGCGTTCGGGTCCATGATCGCCGACCTGCTCGAGGACGGCGACGGGCTCGTGGTGGTCGACCGCTCCGAGCCGGCCCCGCCCTCGCTCACCCACCCGCTCCTGGCACCGCTGGTCGAGGCCGGGACGCCGGTCCGGGCCAAGCTGGGCTGGACCGACGTCGCCCGCTTCGCCGAGCACGGCATCCCCGCCGTGAACTTCGGTCCCGGCGACTCGCTGGTCGCGCACATGCAAGACGAGCACGTCACCCGGGACTCCCTCGAGCGGGTCCACGCCGCCCTGGTCGCCCTCGTGACCTGACGCCTCCGCCGGTCGCGGACCGGCGGTCAGCGGCGGCGGTCGCGGACCCGCGCCCCGGCGAGGGCGACCGTCGAGGCCGCGCCGGTAG
>CAZCJT010000242.1:0-4652 GCA_964498565.1 uncultured Acidimicrobiaceae bacterium | reverse complement strand
GCCGGGGCGGTCCACGGCAGGACCAGATCGAGCAGTCGGTTGCTGTGGCACAGGGACCTTCTCATAGCATTTCACACACCCAGCCGGGCGGCGTGGCTGGGCTGAGCCCCTCGTAGTGGTCCAGCAGTTGTGCGGTCTGATCGTCTCCGTCATCGTGGCGGGGGCACGAAAGGACCACAGATGGCTGGACGACGGCACACGCCGGAGCAGATCATCCGCAAGCTCGCCGAGGGCCACAAGTTGCTGGCCGGGGGCATGGACGTCGAGGAGGTGTGCCGCCAGTTCGGCATCGCCGAGTCGACGTGGGCGCGGTGGCTGTCCCAGTACGGCGGCATGAAGGCCGATGACGCCAAGCGGTTGAAGGAGCTCGAGGGCGAGAACGCCCGTTTGAAGAAGCTCCTCGCCGAAGCGGAGCTGGACAAGTCGATGCTCAAGGAGTTGGCGGAGGGAAACTTCTGACCCCGAACCGGAAGCGTGCAGCGGTCACGATGCTGCAGGACCGGTTCGGGGTGTCCGAACGACGAGCGTGCAAGGTCACGGGTCAGCACCGCTCCACCCAGCGGCTCGAACCACCGGTCCCACCCGACGATGAGGCCGAGCTGCGCGAGTTCCTCCGCCGCTTCGCCAAGCGCCGGCCCCGGTGGGGGTGGCGCCGTGCGGCCAAGGAGCTGCGCCGGGACGGCTGGTCGGTCAACAACAAGCGTGTTCGCCGGCTGTGGCGGGATGAAGGCCTGCAGGTGCCGACCAAGACGAAGAAGAAGCGGCTCACCGGCGTGGGCACCCACGTCGGCGCCATGAGCTTGATCGCCCCGAACGCCCTGTGGGCTCTCGATTTCCAGTTCGACCACACCATCGACCACCGGCAGGTGAAGCTGCTCAACATCATCGACGAGTTCACCCGCGAGTGCCTCGACATCCGTGTCGACCACTCGATCACCGCCGACGATGTCGTCGCCGTGCTCGATCGACTCGCCGTCGAGCGGGGACGGGCGCCGGCGTTCCTGCGCTTCGATAACGGCCCCGAGTTCGTGTCGATCGTGGTCGCCGAGTGGTGCGCAGCCAACGGCACCGGGTGTGTGTTCATCGACCCCGGATCGCCGTGGCAGAACGCCTGGATCGAGTCGTTCAACAGCCGCCTACGCGACGAGCTGTTGAACCTGTGGCAGTTCGACTCGCTCCTCGAGGCCCAGGTCCTGATCGGCGACTGGCGCGTCGACTACAACAGGAACCGGCCCCACTCCGCCCACGGCGATCTCACCCCGACCGAGTTCGCCCGGGCCTGGACCACCAACCAGATCACCCAACCCGAAGCCGCATAACGGCTGGACCACTCATCGGGGCCCTTCCATGGCGACCAGCACGCTTGTGAACCGAACGGCCCCAGCACTCGTCAGCGTGGCGTCGGCGCCGCCAATACAGTGGGCGGTGCCGACGAGCGGGCCGCTATCGAGGGAAGCGTCTGCTGCGTCCGTGCGTGCCTGAACAGTTGCTCTGCTGGGACTGGCCCGGGTAGCCGTACGGCGGAAAGGACACGATGACCGACTCGGACCACCTCGGGGACGCGCCGAGCGAAGGACCCGTTGACCGGGGCCCTGGAGGCACTGTCCGCCCCAGGCGAACTCCGACGACTGCCACCCTTCGCACGATTCGGAGTCGCGACGGGCAAGGCGAGGGCGAGGGCGTCATGGCGACCGTGATCGCTGTACTGGTCATGGTGCTGCTCGGCGCCGGCATGTGGCTGGCTTTCGAGAACATCTGGGGCGACACCGCCGATAACACCGTGAACCCGGCCGGGGTCATCGACTCGGACACCACCGGCGAGGTCGGCGGCTGACCCCGGCGTCTCGTGTCCGACTTACCCGTGCTCGATCGCACTCTCGACGGTGTCGTCCGGCGCCCTGCCGCGTACAGGGCTTCAGCGGCGGCAGCCGGCACCCCTGGTAAGTCACGGTTCTGGCCCATGGGAGCGAACCTTTCGGACGCTGCGCGGTGCAGGGCCTTCGCTGCCGGTCTACGGTGCTCACGGGCACCCGGCGGGGGTACCGGCGGACAACGAGAGGTACTCATCTCATGGGCAGGATCACCCGCGGCCTTCTGGCCGCCACCGTGGCCATCACCGGCCTGGCCGGTGCTATCGCAGTCGAGGCTCCAACCCCTGCGGCCGCGGTTGCGTCCTACTACGACGCCAGCGGCGCCGAAGGGACCATCTACCGGCTGTACCGGGCGTACTTCCTGCGCGAGCCCGATGCCGATGGGTTCGCCTACTGGAACGGCGTCTACGCCATGGGCTACCCGCTCGACAAGATCTCCAACGACTTCGCCCGGTCCGATGAGTTCCAGCAGCGCTACGGCAGCGTCGACAACCGCCGCTTCCTCGAGCTCGTCTACCACAACGTCCTGGGCCGCAACCCCGACCAGAGCGGCTACGACTACTGGCTCGACCAGATGAACCGGGGCATGTTGCGCGGGTTCGTCATGATCTACTTCTCCGACTCCGACGAGTTCCGCACCAACACGGCCAAAGGTGTCCCGCCCGGCCACCGTGCCGGCTCCAACGCCTTGGTGCTCCTCGACTCCCTGACCGTGCTCGCCGAGCCGACCAGGACCGGATACGACCGCAGCCTGTTCAAGCACTGGGACGACGTGGACGGCGACGGCTGCGCCACCCGCTGCGAGATCCTTGAAGCCGAGCGGCGCTCCGATGGCACGTGGTTCTCACTATGGGACGGCTACAGCACACCCGATACGAGCGAACTGCAGATCGACCATGTCGTCGCTCTTGCCGAGGCGTGGGACTCCGGGGCGAACAACTGGGGCGCCGACCAGCGGGACCAGTTCGCCGACTGGGCGGTCAATCTGACGGCGGTGACGGCCTCGTCGAACCAGTCCAAGAGCGACAAGGACGCCGGCCAGTGGTTCCCGTCCCGGTCGCAGTCGAACTGCGTGTTCGCCGAGATCACCGTGATCACCAAGTACCGGTGGAAGCTCACCGTCGACTCGACCGAGAAAGGCGCCCTAGCGAACATGCTCAACGGGTGCACCAAGACGAGCTCCGATCCGTCGGCGACCACCTCGGAGCCGCCACCGCCGCCGTCGGGTTGTGAAACCGGCGGCGTCTACACGGCCGCCAACGGCGCCTGCGTCGCCGACTACGAAGACACCACCGGCGACGTCGACTGCGGACAGCTCCCGTCAGCGATGAAGCCGATCACCGTGCACAACCCCAGCAACGACCCGTACGGCCTCGACGGCGACAAGGACGGCCGGGCCTGCGAGCGCTGAGCCGCCCGACGGGAGCGACAAGGGCCCCGCCGGGTGTCCTGTGTGGAACCCGGCTCTCGGCCCGTGTTGCGCGGAGTGCGGCGGTGACTCGGTGCAGCTCCACGGGTCTGGCCAACGACCCGTCCCGCCTGGACCGAGACGGTGACGGCTCGGCCTGCACGGGGTGGATCAGCTCGGCAGAGGTGTGAACCGCTGAGCGGTCCCGGCACAGGGCACCTCGCCACGCCGCTGGTCCGCATAGACGGCGGTGTGTTGAGGGGCCAGCTCCTCGACGGGTAGCGCGGGACGGTCGAGCTCGAAGGTCTTGTCGCACACGGAGCAGCGCATCGTGAAAGCGGGCATAGTCTGATCATCGCGTCGCCCGGGCCGGCGGTGAACCCCTCACCCCCGGCTCGCGCCGGTCGCAACGGTGTCGGCGCCCCGGTGGAGACGACGATCCCCGGCCAAGCTGGGGCACCTCACGGTCGGTGCCGCCGTCGGTTGGCGGGCGGCTGACAGCCAGCGGCTTTGTGTCACAGTGACCCAACGATGCCGAGTGCCCCTCGGGGGCTGGGGGACGGGGCGTGGGGCCCCCTCGGGGCGTCGCGGACAGCCCCCGGGTGTCGTCGGAGCCGGGGTGTGTTCAGAGGTCCAGGTAGCCGGAGGCGGGGTCGCTGAACTGTTCGCCTTCTTCGATGTAGCCGCGGAGGGTTTCGGTGGCGGTGTGGCCGGTGGCGCGCATGATGGTGCGCTCGGCGGCGCCGTTGCGGGCCGCGGTGGTGGCCATGCCCCGGCGCAGGCTGTGGCCGGCGAAGTCGCGGGTGTCGTGGCCGAGTCGGGCGGTGTGGCGTTTGACGACGATGCCCACGGCCTGGGCGGAGAGCCGGTTGGCGGAGATGTTGCCGTGCCGGTCGACGGGCCGGTAGGCGGGCCCGTCACGGATCCCGGATTCCTCGAGCCACCGCCGCCACGCCCGCACCGGGCAGGTGTCGGCCGAGTTGCCGTAGACGATCTCGACCCGCCGGCCGGCTTGTTCCTGGTCGGTCTTGGACCGCACCAGAGCGACCAGGAGCCCTTCGGGGTGCTCGGCGACGTGGTCGACGTCGATGCCGACCAGCTCGGAGCGGCGGAACCCGCCGGCGAAGCCGACCAGGAGCAGGGACCGGTCCCGGTGGTCGATGAGCCGGTCGCCGAGGCCGGCGACCATGGCCCGCAGATCGGCCGGGGTCAGGCCCCGCTTGTGGTCCCGGGCGACACCGAGGCTGCGGCGGATGCCCTTCATGGTCTCGGCCACCAGCGGTTCCCGGGCCGGGTTGGCTTGCTTGGCCACCGTGTGGGCCTGCCCGATGGCGGCCAGGCGCCGCTCGATCGTGGAGACCGCCCGGGGCGCC
>CAZCJT010000241.1:0-4657 GCA_964498565.1 uncultured Acidimicrobiaceae bacterium | reverse complement strand
CTTTCCGGGGCCTCGCCCCTGATCTCGGATGTCCGTCAAACCGACGCAGGCCCATGCGTCATCGAGACCTGCGAGAGCCGCATGCGAGGCTTGTTCCGAGTCAACGGTGCGTTCTGTTTCGACCACGCATGTTTGGACCATCTCCCGATGATTGTGGAGAGGTACCTGAACGCCGGCACGGTCGACAGCACCTACATGGTCCGCGCGCTGCAGCCCGCGCCGGTAGGAGCTCCGTTGCCAGGTGCTGACGGCGCGACCGAGATCATCGAAACGGACCTCGACTGCTGTCATGTCTGTGGACAGCCGATGACACGGACGATGGAGACATCCATGAGCCTGACCTTGACCTGCACGCCGTGCGCTCCGACGACGGTCGCGTACTTGGCCGCCCGTCTCGACGGGATGATCGAAATCCGCCACTACGACCGGACGGATGACGCGGAGTCCCGCAACTAGATCCTCATCGCCGCAGCCGTCGTCACGCCGACTGGGTGACGCTGTGCGCCGTGCTCAGGCTCGAGCGCTCATCCAGACCACAGATGCGGCCAACGGACGCTCGAACGTCGTCGAACACCTGGCTCCGGTCCGCGCCGCCGAGACCGTCCAGGATCGCTGGCACGTCGAGGCCGGCTCCGCGGACGTGCGCCGAGGCGGGACCGGTGAGTGGCTTCACGGTCAGCGAAGGCCCGGACACCCGGGACTCGGCCGGGTAGATGAGGCCCGCTCGCTGGTTGCTGTCGCTCGCCAGGGCATAGGCGTAGATGAACGACTGGTAGATGTCGGACGCGTTGAGCTTGCGGGCGTCGTACAGCTTGTACTTGACGTCGATCGGGACACGTTCACCGGTGTGGGTGTCCTCGATAACGAGGTCGGGACGCAGCGTGGTGTAGGTGCGGCCGGTGTCGTCGTTGCGGATGACTGCTCGAAGTCGCACCTGGGATGAGCTGCGCAGGTGTGAGGGCGATTGGAGCGCGTCGTCGACGAGGCGGGTGATGAAGCGCTCGAAGACGACGTTCATGTCCATCATGAAGGCGCCGAGCCGGCCTTGGCTGCGGTCGAAGAGGTCGTCGAAGGCGAGGCCACGCAGCAGCATGCCGGCGAGCTCGTGGACGGTGCGGTATCGGTCGTTGCGACGGTTGTAGGTGATGGCCTGCTCGTAGCGAGCCGGGTCCTGGTGGGGTGGGTTGCAGGCGGCCTCGAAGATCGAGGCGAGTCGCAGGGCGGCGAAGCGGATGTCGGGGTCGGTGCAGCGCCGGTGTGCGACGTGGAGTGCGGCGGCGACGTAGTGGTTCTCGGGGGTGTCGGCGTCGTATTCGTCGAAGTCGCAGTGGATCCGGTCGATCTGGCCGTAGCGCAGGAGTACCTGGTCTCGGTAGCGGAGACGGCCGCGGAGGGTGTCGAGGGTGTCCGTGGTTGCTCGGTAGTCACGTAGCAGCCCGTCACGGATGAGTGCGTGGGCTTCTTCGGTGAGCAGCAAGCAGATGAGGTCGAGGAGGCTCTCGCCTTCCGGCGGTCGTGGCCGGTCGGCGGGCAGGCGGCTGAGGATGCTGATGCCGGTCGCGTACTCGAGCATGCGCAGCACTTGGAGGGAGCCGCCCACGAGCTTGGGAACGACATGGACCCGGAGATCGGTGAAGTGGACGACACCGATCCAGGAGGTTGCTTGGATGTCGACGTCACCGTTGGCGAGCCATCGGACGTCGAGGCGGGCACTGGGGTCACCGTCGCTGCTGAGATGGTGGGCGAGGCGTTCGTCGGTTTCGGTGGGAGGTGGCGCCGGAAGGCGGCAGCGCTTGTACTCGCCGAGCTCGACCCGTACGGGGGTGGTCATGCCTCGACGTTGGCGTCGAGGTGTTCAGCGAGGAGTGCGCACAGAGCGTCGGGGTCGTCGAGGTGCGAGGAGGGTCGCTGCGTGGCGGGGTCGATGACGGGTCCGAGGAGCGCCTCGAGTTCTCGGTAGTCGTCGTAGAGGTACTCTTGGAGGAGCGGGAGCAGTTCGTGACGGAAGATGGCGGCGAAGGCTTCTGGGGAGTCGATGACGTCGCCGTTGTCGAAGAACATGGCGTGCCCGACCTGCTTCTCCCGTCCGACTCGGGCGCGGACACGGTCGTTCAGGTTCTCGAGGAAGACGTCGAGGGCGAGTGGCCCGACGGCCGAGCCCTCGAGGACTTCTGCCTCCGGCAGGAGCTCCACGAACGCGAACCGGCGACGTAACGCGGTGTCGAGGAGGTGGATGCTGCGGTCGGCGGTGTTCATGGTGCCGATGATGTGGACGTTTTGGGGTACGGCGAAGGACTCGCCGCTCTGGGGTAGCTGGACGGGAAGGCCGCGCTTGTCCTTCTCGATGAGGGTGATGAGCTCGCCAAAGATCTTGGGGATGTTTCCTCGGTTGATCTCGTCGATGAGGAGCACGTAGCGGCGTTCCGGGTCGGCGGTCGCCGCTTGGCAGACCTGCTTGAACACTCCGTCTACCAGCGACAGCTGCAACCCCCCGGTGCCGCTGCTCGTCGGGTTGGGGCGGAACCCTTCGACGAAGTCCTCGTAGGTGTAGGAGGGGTGGAACGTGACGCGGGTGAGCCGGCGCACGCCGGGTGTGGCATGTTCTTCGACGGTGGGGTCTCGGTCTGCGAGCAGGCCGAGCAGACGGTCGGCTTCGACGGTGCTGAGCGCGAACAGGCTCCCCTGGCAGCGGAACTTGGCAGGCTCGCTGTCGCCGAGGACTGGGTCGCTCTGCAGCTCGTCGTAGGTGACGCCGTTGGCGACACGTGCGAGCGGTTCGAGGCCGATCGCATCGTCGTCTGGTGCATCCGGGTCGTAGTCGTGGGTGACTCGAGCGAGAGCGACCGCGCGCTTCGTCGGAGTCGACTCGTAGCCGACGACCAGATCTCCCGCTTGGACCCGTTCGTAGTTCCGCTTCAGCCGGCCGAGCGAGTAGCCCACCTTGCCGTCCGCGAAGAGCTGCTCCCACGCCCACTGGGACGGGTTGGCGACCATGAACCACACCCGGCGTTGCTGACCCCGGCCGGAGCTGAGGCGCCGCTCCCGGGCGGCGAGCGCTGCGGGATCCGACAGCAGGGTGCTGGCAGTTGGGCTTGCTGAGCCGCCTTCGAGGAGCCAGGTGCTGGCCCGCCTTGCCGTGTACGTCTTGCCGGTCCCGGGTGGGCCGTACAGGAGGACCTGGCCGCGGCGGTCGAGGGCTTGTTCGATCTGCGCGTAGAGCGGGTCGACTTCGACGGGCGCCTGGTCCGGTGCGGCACCGAGGATCTGTTGGAAGAGTGCGGCCGGGACCTTCTTCACCGTCGTCGTCGCCCACGCCCGGACCGGGTCGATCTTGCGGGCTTTGGATGTGTCCCAGTCGACGCCGAGCGTGTGTTTGTACTCGGAGCGTTCTGGTCGGTAGCGGTAGCCGTCTTCGTTGACGGTGCCGATCGCAAGCACCTCCGAGGTGCCCCGGTTGGCGACGACCTGGTCGCCCGGCTCGAGTTCCATGAGGGTCCACATCTCGTTGGACTTCCGGGTGACTTGGGACTGGTTGCCGCCGTAGGGGAACGCTTCTGCGAACGCCTCACGGAACTCGGCCTTGGAGTCGAACTGCTCCAGGTCGCCGACCTCATCCCAACCGACGCAGATGAAGCCGCCGTCCAAGCAGTCCGGGAACAGCCGGCCGCGTTCGCCGGGGGCGACCTTCACGACACGTGGCGCACTTCTGGGGTCGGCCCAGTGGTAGAGGAAGCGGCCGAGTTCGAGGGCGCTGAGGCCGTCCAGTTCGGGGACGTTGCGCAGGGTTGCCAGGAGGTGTCGGTTTGCTCGCACCACCGACCAGTTCGATGCGTTCTCGCCGAGCAGCCGCAGGTAGTGGTCGATGTGGGCTTTGGAGCAGACGGGCACGAGCTGTTCGGGGAAGTACATGAACAGTGCCTTGGTGCGTAGCGCTGCGGCGCCGCTGAGTGTGGCGATGTCGTCGACGTCGTCGAACCGTCCTTCGGCGCCGAGTGCGAACGCCTCGACGAAGCCGGCTCGGATCGCTGTCCACGCTTCCTCGACCGAGCCGTACGTGCTGGGGTAGCGCCAGTCCCCTTTGGGCTTGGAGTAGAAGATCAGGTGCTTTCCGGCCGCACCTCCGCTCATGCTGGCGACTTTGCGGGTCTTGAACTCCAGCCACCAACAGAGCGAGCCACCCTCCACGTCGGTGCCGAGCGCGTACTCCTCGACCGACATGTCAGGCCACGAGTCGATCGGGAAGCGCTCGACGAACTCCGTTCGTAGCTCGTTCGCCTCAGCAATGCTTTCTGCGACGCGTTCTCTGTCCCACCGGTCGAGCGCTTCTTGAATCGCCGTTCGGGTCTGTTGTTCCGCCATGTCGGCACCGTATCGACGCCGTGCCAGCCGCTCGGCGCTGCCACACTCGTCTCGGCACCGTTGGCTACGCGGTCAGCGCACCGGTCGGATCAGCATCCGAGCAGACGGGCCGTCTCGACCAGGTCGTCCCAGCCGGTGCTGCCCCAGTCCCGGACGAGGGTCATGGACGGAACGCACGAGGGGCCGCAAGTACCCTGCCGGACTGACTTAGGCGCGGAGCTCCACGCGGAGCGCCACGCGGAAGTCCCGCCCTCGTAGCTCAGTCGGATAGAGCGACCGCCTCCTAAGCGGTAGGCCA
>CAZCJT010000240.1:0-4686 GCA_964498565.1 uncultured Acidimicrobiaceae bacterium | reverse complement strand
GTGCTGCGGCTGCGGGCGTGGCGCCGGATGCGGTCGAACGACTCGGTCATCGACTCCCCGTGTCGCTCGCTGAGGATGCCCTTGGCCTGCTCGATGACGACCCGGGTGTCGAGGGCGTTCTGCAGCTGGTCGGCGAGCTTGGACGTCTCGGCGTGCACCCGCACGGCGAAGATGTACGACACGGCGATGTCCGACAGCATCTGGGCGGTGCGCAGGTCTGTCTCGCTGATCTCGGTGGGTGCGAGGCTCACGATGTTGAGCGACCCGACCAGGTCGCCGTGCCCGGTCATCGGCAGGGCGTGGATGGCGCCGGCACCCGCCTCCAGGGCACGGGGGGCGAAGCGCGGGTAGCGGTCGACGGCGGCGGCGAGATCGGGCACCAGCACGCGGTGGCCGACCCGGACGCACTCGACGCAGGGACCTTCCTCCAGCTCGACCTCCAGCGCTTCGACCGCGTCACCGACCTGGCTGTTCGTGGTCGCCACGGTCAGGAACTGCTCCTGGAGGAGCAGCACGCCGACGCCGTCGGCCGGGAGCATCTCGGCACAGAAGTCGCCGAGGCGCTGCAACACGGCCTCGACCGTCCTCTGCTGCGTCAGCTGACGTATGAACTCGACCAGGTCGCCGGCGACCGGGTCCTCTTGCGATGTCGTCATGGGGTCTCCTCGGCCGGGAGACTAGGCGGGGGCCCGGCCCACCTCCGTGCCGGATCAGTCCACGGCATCGGGCGACGCGAACACCACGCGCACGCGTTCGATGCCGGCGGCACGGAGCAGCTCCTCGACCGTGGCTGCGGCGTTGGCCTGGCCGGTCGCCAGCAGGTCGCTGTCGGCGGCCGCCTCGGCGAGGCGGCGCTCGGCCTCCCGGTACAGCCCCTTGTCGGAGGTCGGCGCGTCGCTGAAGACGCCACCCACCCGGTCGAGGACGCCGCGGTCGCGGTCGAGCACCCCGGAGGCCTCGTGGTCGAGGACCGGACCGGCGAGGACGGCCGGCGGGAGCACGACGGTGACCGAGCCGTCGTCGGCGACGATCACCGAGTCCTCGTCGAGCTGGCCGAGGTCGACGAGGGCGTCGACGGAGCCCTGGGCGAGGAAGGTGGTGCGCTCACCCTTGATGAAGCCGGGGACGAAGCGGGTCTCCTCCTCGACGTCGACGACGACCTGGTACTCGCCGGTGGCGGCCCGCAGCTCGGCGATCTCCTCGAGCGACTGCAGCACGGCGGCGTGGTCCCGCACCACCGTCTCGGACGCGAACGGGTTCCCGAACGAGGGGAAGCCGAGGATCGCGGCACCGAGGGCCAGCACCACCACGGCGGTGGTGGCGGCGACGATGGTGCGGAGAGCCGTCTTCATGATCGTTCCAACGACCGGGGGTCCAGGATGTTCCCGTCTCCGGCGAATCGCCGGTCGTGGTGCCCCTTCGCCGCGCCGGCCGGTGCGCGTTCCGCCCGCTGCTGACGACCGATCATCGGCAGTCTGCGCAGGTGCCCACCAGGTCGAGCCGGTGGTGGTCGGGGCGGAAGGCCTGGGTGGCGGCGACGTCGGCCAGGACCCGGTCCAGGTCGCCCTCCACGACCGTGTCCAGGGTGAAGTCGGCGACGGAGCCGCACGAGCGACAGATCAGGTGGTGGTGGTGCTCGGTGAGGTCCTCGGCCAGCTCGTAGCGGGCGAAGTCGTCGTTGGTCACGATCCGGTGGACCACGTCGGCTTGCTCGAGCACGGCGAGGTTGCGGTAGGCGCTCGACTGCGCCAGACCGCGGTCCAGCTGGAGGATCTGGGGGATGGTGAGGGGTCCCTCGGCCCTGTCGAGCAGCTCCACGAGCGCGCGTCGGCGGGTGGTGTAGCGCTGTCCGGTCGTGCGCAGCCGGGCGGAGGCGATGTCGTGCAGCTCCGTCGTCGGCACGGTCGGAACGTACCGCTCCGGCGGGCTCACCACGGGCTCCCGTGGTGGTGGAGGTGGGCGTCGTCCACCAGCAGCTGGCCGTCCGGGAGGCGGAGGACGCGGCCGTGGAAGGCCTCACGGAGGTTGGCCTCGGTCAGGACCTCGCCCGGGGTGCCCTCGGCGACCAGGTGCGTCGCCAGCAGGACGACCCGGTCACAGCCCCTGGCCTCGTCGAGGTCGTGCGTGGAGGTGCAGACGATCCGGCCGGCCCGGGCCTCGTCGGCGATGACCCCGAGGATGACGTCCTTCGACACCAGGTCGAGGCCGGTGACGGGTTCGTCCAGGAGCAGGATCGGTGCGCCCTGGGCCAGTCCCTGGGCGACGAGCACCCGTTGGCGCTGCCCGCCGGACAGTTCGTGGAGCGGGCGGTCGGCCAGGTCGGTGACCTCGAGGCGCTCCATGGCATCGGCCACGGCCCTGCGGTCGTCGGATCGGAGCCGTCGCCAGGGTCCGAGGACCGCGGTGCGGGCGAGCCGGACCGTCTCGAGCACGGTGATGGGCAGGGAGGTGTCCACGGTCGTGTTCTGCAGGACGAGCGCCACGTCGGCGCCGTCGGTGTCCACCGTGCCCGCGACCGGCTTCTGGAGCCCGGCGATGGCCCGCAGCAGCGTCGACTTCCCGGACCCATTCGCGCCGATGACCGCCATGGAGGTACTTGCGCCGATGTCGAGGTCCACGTCGGTGACGGCGGTCCGGCTGCCGTGCTGGACGCGGAGCCCTCGGACCCGGAGCCGGACGTCGTGTGCCACGGCGGCGATCGTACCGAAACTGAGTCCGGTTCCCATTTGCAGTGCTGGCGAGGGTCTGCGTACCGTCCAGACCGAGAACAGTTCTCAGTTCACTCCGCCCCGGAGGTGCCGATGCGCAACCCCACCCGCCGGACTCTGCCGGCAGTCCTCGCCGCCGCCGTGCTGCTCGCCGCCTGCGGATCGGACGGCGATGACGCTGGGAGGAGCGACGGGGGGACGCCGGCAGGCTCCGGCTCGGACGTGGCCATCGCCGTCACCACGTCGGTCCTCGGTGACGTCGTGTCCGGTCTCGTGGGCGACCTCGCCGAGGTGACCACGATCATCCCGCCCGGCGCCAACGCCCACGAGTTCCAGGCGTCGGCGCGCGAGGCCGGCGTGCTGGCCGCTGCCGAGGTGATCGTGATCAACGGCGGTGGCTTCGAGGAGGGCCTCCTGTCGGTCGTCGAGGGCGCCGAGACCGACGGCGTGCCGGTGCTCGACGCGCTGGCCCTCCTGGACGGACCGGGCCACGAGGACGACAGCGACGCGCAGGCAGGGGAAGACGGCCACGCCCACGCCGACGACGCCCACTTCTTCACCGACCCGCTCGCCATGGCCGAGGTGGTCGACGCCCTCGCCGGAGCACTCCCGGAGCAGGTGCCGGACCTCGACGCCGAGGCGCTGCGCCAGCAGGGCGATGCGCTCGTGGCCGACCTCGAGGCGCTGCACGAGGAGCTCGGGGCGACGCTGGGCGAGGTGCCCGACGACCGTCGCGTCCTCATCACCGATCACGACGTGCTGGCCTCCTTCGCCGACCGCTACGACTTCGAGATCATCGCCACGGTCATTCCGTCCGGCTCCACGTCCGACGGCGTCAGCGGGGGCGCGCTGGCCGAGCTGGCCGCCCTGCTGCGCAGCACGGGGTCACCTGCCGTGTTCGTCGAGCAGACCGCCTCCCAGGACCTGGCCGACACGCTGGCGGCCGAGGTGGGCGAGGTCGCCGTCGTGCCGCTCTACGCCGAGAGCCTCGGACCGGCCGACTCCGAGGCCTCCACCTACGCTGCGATGATGCGGCTCAACGCGCAGCGAATCGCTGACGCCCTCGGCGGCTGAGGCGCGCGTGCTCGACCTGGTCGCGGAGGCGTTCGAGCCCGCCTTCATGCAGCGCGCCCTCGTCGGCAGCCTGGTGGCGGTCGTCGCCACCTCGCTGGTCGGCACCTGGGTCGTCCTGCGGGGCCTGGCCTTCCTCGGTGACGCACTGGCCCACGGCGTCATCCCCGGGATCGCCCTCGCCGTGCTCTGGGGTGCCAGCCCGGTGCTCGGTGCGCTGCTGGCCGCGCTGGTGATGAGCGGTGCGGTCACGCTGGTGGCGTCGCGCACCGCCGTCCGGGAGGACACCGGGATCGGCCTGCTCTTCGTGGGCATGCTCTCGCTCGGCGTGATCATCGTCTCCCGCTCCGAGTCCTTCACCACCGACGTGACCACCCTGCTGTTCGGAGACGTCCTCGGGGTGACGGCCGACGACATCCGGGGCCAGGTCATCGCCGCCGCCGTCGTCGTGGCCGTGATCGTGCTCGGGCACCGGCCCTTCCTGGCGCTCACGTTCAACCGTGACAAGGCCGCCACCCTCGGCATGCGACCGGCCCTGGCCCAGGCGGTGCTGCTGGCGGTGCTGGCCGTCAGCATCGTCGCCAGCTTCCAGGCCATCGGGACGCTGCTCGTGTTCGGCCTCCTGGTCGGACCACCCGCCACGGCGTCGCTGCTCGTGCGCCGGGTCCCGCTCGTCATGGTGGTGTCGGTCGTCCTCGGCGCCTTTGCCGTCGTGGTCGGGCTGCTGGTCAGCTTCCACCACGGCACGGCGGGCGGCGCCACGATCGCCGGCGCGTCCGTGGCGCTGTTCTTCGTGGTGCTGGTGGTCGTCGAGCTGCGACGGTGGCACCAGGCGCGTGGGGCCCAGGGGCTCGGTGCCGCGACGCGCTGAGCGGCCCTACCGAGCCACCGGGACCTCAGTGCCCCA
>CAZCJT010000239.1:0-4696 GCA_964498565.1 uncultured Acidimicrobiaceae bacterium | reverse complement strand
CCGCTGGCTGTGGAGCGGGCCGCTGAGGGGGATGGTCATGCCGTAGCGCTGCATGCCTCGCACCCTGCCACAGCGTCAGGAGCGCTGTTGCTGGCGCCGGCGGCGCTCCTCGAACTCCTCGTGGAACCGCAGGATCGTCTGCCCGTCGGGATGCAGATCATGGCCCGGCACCACCAGGACGCCGTGCTGCTCGAGCTCGGACTGCAGGTGGAGCGGACGCTCCCGTGGCCGCTCCTGGCCACGGGAGCACCGGTCTCTAGGCCGAGGCGCTCCCGCCGAGGGGCGTGTCGGTCTGGCGCTTCGAGAACGCCAGCGCGCCGATCAGGATCAGGACCGCAACCCCGGCGATGGACAGCCGGGCCGCCGTGTCGTCGGACAGGTTGATGACCGCTGGCAGGATCAGCAATGCGACGAGGTTCATCACCTTGATGAGCGGGTTCAGGGCCGGCCCGGCCGTGTCCTTGAACGGGTCGCCGACGGTGTCGCCGATGACCGCGGCCTTGTGGGCCTCGGAGCCCTTGCCGCCCTCGTTCCCGTCCTCGATGTACTTCTTGGCGTTGTCCCATGCCCCGCCCGAGTTGGACAGGAAGTTCGCCATCAGCTGACCCGTCAGGATCACGGCCGCCAGGAACGCACCCAGTGCGAAGGCGTTGATTCCGAAGCCGACGATGACCGGGGTGAGCACAGCGAGCAGCGCCGGGGTGGCCAGCTCGCGCAGCGAGGCCTTGGTGCAGATGTCGATCACGGGCCCGTAGTCGGGCTTCTCCGTGTAGTCCATGATCCCCGGCTTCTCCCGGAACTGGCGGCGGACCTCCTCGACCACCACGCCGGCGGTGCGCCCGACGGCGCGGATGGCGAGGGAGCTGAAGAGGAAGGCCACCGAGCCGCCGATCAGCAGGCCGATGAACGTGGCCGGATCGGCGACGTTGATCGGGAACAGCTCGAACACGCTGACCCCGGCGGCCTCCAGCTCCTCGAGCTCCAGTGCCGACAGCGTCTCGTCCGCGATCGTCTCGATGTACGAGGCGAACAGCGCCACCGACGCGATCACCGCCGAGCCGATGGCGAAGCCCTTCGTCACCGCCTTGGTCGTGTTGCCGACGGCGTCGAGGCTCACCATGATCCGCTCCGGCTCGCCGCTGAACTCACCGGTCATCTCTGCGATGCCGGCGGCGTTGTCGGCCACCGGGCCGAAGGTGTCCTCGGCGACCACCACGCCGGTCGTGGCCAGCATGCCCATGCCGGTGAGGGCCACCAGGTAGAAGGTGAACTCGATGTTGCCGTCGCCCAGGCCGATGGCGGCCCCGAGGGCGAGTGCGATGGCGATGATGGCGAAGACCGTCGACTCCAGGCCGGAGGCGATGCCCGACAGCACGGTGGTGGCCGGGCCGGTCCGGGCGGCCACGGCGATGTCCCGCACCGGCGCCGTCTCGGTCGAGGTGTAGTACTCGGTGAGGCGGCTCACCGCCTGAGCCAGGATGAGCCCGATCACCACGGCACCGAAGACCTTCCAGCCCTCGTTGGCATCCGTCTCGTTGCCGACGTAGAGCAGCGCCACGGCGCCGGTGCCGAGGATGGTGAGCACGCTGGCCACCGCGAACCCGCGGTTGATCGGGGCCATGGCGCTCTTGTCCTTCTCCGTCGCCCGCACGGAGTACACGCCGACGATCGACGCCAGCACGCCGATGGCTCGCGCGAGCACGGGGAAGACGAAGCCGAGCGCCGGGTTGGCGCCGATCGACTCGAACGCCGAGACGCCGAGGATGATCGACGCGACGAGGGTGACCTCGTAGCTCTCGAACAGGTCGGCCGCCATGCCGGCGCAGTCGCCGACGTTGTCACCGACGTTGTCCGCGATCGTCGCCGGGTTCCGCTTGTCGTCCTCGGGGATCCCGGCCTCCACCTTGCCGACCAGGTCGGCGCCGACGTCGGCGGCCTTGGTGAAGATCCCGCCACCGACCCGCAGGAAGAGGGCCAGGAGCGAGCCGCCGAAGCCGAAGCCGATGAGGATGGCCGAGCTGGTGTTCTGGAAGAGGGCGATGATCACGGTGGCCCCGAGGAGCCCGAGCCCGACGGTGAACATGCCGGCGACCCCGCCGGTCCGGAACGCCACCCGCAGCGCCGCCGGCAGGGACCCGGACCGGGCCGCCGCAGCGGTGCGCACGTTGCCACGGACCGCGAGGCCCATCCCGATGAACCCGGTCAGACCCGACATGAGGCAGCCGCCGATGAACGCAGCGGTGCGGAACAGCCCTGACTCGAGGAAGCTCAGCGCCTCCGTGCCGTCAGGCTTCAGCACGGATGTCGACGTCAGGAAGACCACGACGGCCAACGGCACGACGATGACGGCGATCGTGCGGAACTGTCGGCTCAGGTAGGCCCCGGCCCCCTCCTGGATCGCATCCGCGATCTCGATCATCGCCGGCGTGCCCTTGTCGGCGGCGAGCACGCCGCGCATCAGCGCGAAGCCGACGGCGATGGCGGCCAGCGCGGTGAAGCCCGAGAAGGCGAGCGCGGCGATCTCACCTCCCCGGAGCTCGAACGCCTGGTACCCGCCCTCGGCGGCGTAGACGAGCGCGCCTGGCGCGCCTCGAAGAGCTTCCACGTGATCCATCCTCTGCGTTCGGAGGGCCGACGGCCCTGACCACACGGGAGGGGAACCTCCCGAGGCCGCCGCGGTTCCAGCCCCGCTACGACGGCGCCAGGACAGTAACCCGGTTCACATGCCGTTCACGGGGAGCGCATCCATGCGCAACGTTGCGGAGCGATGGTGGGCGCACTTCGTGTAGCGGGGCTGGTTCCGCACGAGGGGTGTCCGACAGATCGTCGGGGCACGGCTGCACCTCGGTGCCCGGAAGCAGGAGAACAACCATGAGACGTCCCGTCGTACCCGGGCTCCACCCACGCGCTGCCATCGGCGGCGCACGACGACAGGAGAACCCTCATGGACACCGGTGACGCTGCTTGGGTGCTGGTCTCGGCCGCACTCGTCCTCTTCATGACGCCAGGCTTGGCGTTCTTCTACGGCGGGATGGACCGGTCCCGGAACGTCCTCAACATGTTGATGATGAACTTCTGGTGCCTGCTCACCATCCCGGTGCTGTGGGCGACGGTGGGCTTCTCGCTCGCCCAGTCCCCCTTCGAGAACGACTTCATCGGCGGCCTCGACAACGCCTTCCTCCGGAACATGGGGATCAGCGGTGACGACGGAGGGTTCTCCCTGCTCGTCATGGTCTTCCTCGGCATGTTCGCCGTGATCACGCCGGCGCTGATCTCGGGCGCCGTGGCCGGCCGGATGAAGTTCAGCGCCTGGGCGATCTTCGCCCCCGTCTGGATGCTCCTGGTCTTCGTGCCCGTGTTCAAGTGGGTCTACGGCGGCTGGCTGGGGCAGCGGGGCTCGCTCGACTTCGCCGGTGGCACGGCCATCCACGTCAACGCCGGCATCGCCGCCCTCGCCTGCGTGCTCGTCCTCGGCAAGCGCCGCGGCTGGCCGAACGCCGGCAGCCCGCCGCACTCGATGCCCCTCGTCATGCTCGGCACCGGCGTCCTGTGGATGGGGTGGTTCGGCTTCAACGCCGGCTCGGCGCTGGCCGCGAACGGCACCGCGGTGCAGGCGTTCATCAACACGTTCCTGGCCGGCGCGGCCGCCGGCCTGGCGTGGGCGCTGGTCGAGCGGGTCCGTGACGGCCACTTCACCAACCTGGGTGCCGCCTCCGGCATCGTCGCCGGCCTCGTCGCCGTCACCCCCGGGGCCGGCTACGTCTCCGGCATGGCGCCGATCTGGATCGGCCTCCTCGCCGGCGTGGTCTGCTGCTACGCCGTGCGGCTCAAGCAGAGGGCCGGCTACGACGACGCACTCGACGTCGTGGGCGTCCACTTCGTCGGCGGCCTCGTCGGCTCCCTCGCCGTCGGCCTCTTCTCCGACCCGGAGTTCTTCGGCACGGAGAACATGGAGGGGCTCTTCTTCGGCGGCGGCCTCGAGCTGCTGTTCGAACAGGCCCTCGCCAACGGCGTCACCATCATCTACAGCTTCGTGGTCACCGCCCTGCTGATGCTGGCGCTCAAGGCCACCATCGGCGTGCGGGTCGACGACGACGTGGAGCAGGCCGGCCTGGACCTGCCCGAGCACGCCGAGCAGGCGTACCACGAGGACATCGCCATCGGGCGCAGCGAGACCGGTGTCCCGAGCGCCGCACGTGCGGAGGTCCACACGTGATCAAGCTGCTCACCGCGGTGATCCGGCCGCACCGGCTCGACGTCGTGCGAGACGCCCTCGTCGAAGCCGGCGTCGCCGGCATGACCGTGACCGAGGTCCGAGGCGTCGACCCCGGCGCCGGCCACACCGAGGTCTACCGAGGCGCCGAGTACACCGTCGACGCCAGCCACGACATCCGGATCGACCTCGTCGTCGACCTCTTCGAGGCCGAGCGCCTCGCCGAGGTCATCGTGGCGGCCGCCCGCACCGGCGAGCCCGGGGACGGGAAGCTGTGGATCACCGACGTCGAACGGGTCGTGCGCATCCGCACGGGCGAGCGCGGCGTCGACGCCCTCGGCTGAGGTTTCTCCGGCCCGGCGGTCCACCCGCCGGGCCGGAGGCACCCCTCCCGGCATTCCTGTCAGACCCCCTGGGGAAGATGGGGACATGGCAACACAGACCACCCTCCTGGCCCCCGCAACGGGACGGCAGGCCTTCCAC
>CAZCJT010000238.1:0-4697 GCA_964498565.1 uncultured Acidimicrobiaceae bacterium | reverse complement strand
GGCGGCGCCCTCGATGAGGCCGGGAAGGTCGGCGACCACGATCTCGACGCCGTCGTCGGTGCGCACGACGCCGAGGTTGGGTTCGAGGGTGGTGAAGGGGTAGTCGGCGATCTTGGGCTTGGCGGCCGAGATCACCGAGATGAGCGTGGACTTGCCCACACTCGGGAACCCGACCAGGGCGACGTCGGCGAGGAGCTTGAGCTCCATGCGCAGCCACCGCTCCTCGCCCACCTCCCCCTGCTCGGCGAAGCCGGGGGCCCGGCGCCGGTTGGAGAGGAACTTGGCGTTGCCGCGACCGCCGATGCCGCCCTCGGCGGCGAGGAACCGGTCGCCGGTGTGGACGAGGTCGGCGAGCACCTTGCCGTCCTGGTCCTTGATGACCGTGCCCTCCGGCACCGGCACCTCGATGTCGGCGCCACGACGACCGTGGCGCTTCTTGCCCATGCCGTGGGTGCCGTCCTCACCCCGGCGGAACGGGTGGTCGCGGAAGGCGAGGAGGGACGCCACGTTGTGGTCGGCCACCAGCCAGACGTCGCCCCCGCTGCCCCCGTCGCCCCCGTCGGGGCCGCCGCGCGGGACGTGGGCCTCACGACGGAACGACACCGAACCGGCACCGCCGTCGCCCCCCTTGACGTGGAGGCCGCACTCGTCGACGAACTGGGACACCGCGGGGAATCTAGGACCGCCCGGAGCGCGTGGGAGACTCGGTTCGTGGCCCAGCGACCGGACCCCGACCACGTCGCCGCAGCTCCGACCGCCGATCTGACGCCCCGGGCACGGCAGTGGGCATCCACCATGGCCGGGCACGGAGCCGGGCCGGTGCGCCACGCCCATGCCGACACCCACGCTGCCGTCGGTGATGTCGAGATCGCCACGCGGGAGGTCCGCGAGGTCCGCGAGGACCAGTCGCTCGCCCCTGGCGCCACCCGTTCGTCCGGCGCCGGTCACCGAGCCGAGGAGGAGGAGCCGGACCCCTGGCGGACCTGCTTCGAGCGCGACCGGGACCGCATCGTCCACGGCACGGCGTTCCGGCGGCTGGCCGGCAAGACCCAGGTCTTCGTGTTCCCCGACGACCACCAGCGGACCCGGCTGACCCACGCCCTCGAAGTGGCCCAGGTGGCGATGTCGGTGGCCCGGGCCTGCCGGCTCAACGTGGTGCTGGCCGAGGCCATCGCCCTCGGCCACGACTGCGGGCACGGCCCGTTCGGACACGCCTCCGAGGACGCGCTCGCGCCCTTCGTGGACGGCGGCTACGACCACGCCACCTGGGGTGCCGACGTCGTGCTGGCGCCGCTCAACCTGTGCACCGAGACGCTCGACGGCATCCGCAACCACTCGTGGTCCCGACCGGCGCCGGCCACGCCCGAGGCCGAGGTCGTCAGCTGGGCCGACCGCATCGCCTACCTGTGCCACGACTTCGAGGACGCGGTGCTCGCCGGCGTGGTGGCCGCCGACGACCTCCCCGACCTGGTGGCCGAACGTTGCGGGCGGGACCGCCGCCAGCAGCTCCACACGTTCATCCAGGCCCTCGTTTGCTCGACGGCAGCCTCCGGGACGGTGGGGATGGACGAGGAGCACGCCGAGGCGCTCGCCGACTTCCGCACCTTCAACTACGAGCGGATCTACCTACGCGACGAGTCACGACGCCAGGCCCGCGTGGTCGAACGGCTCCTGGCCGCACTCGTCAGCTGGTACCGGGAGGACCCGGCCCGCCTCGTGGCCGAGGGCCGCACCATCGACGACGGGACCGACATCGCCCGGGAGGCGGTCGCCTTCGTCGGAGGGATGACCGACCGGTTCGCCCACGACCGGGCCCTGGCCCACCTGGGCTGGGATCCGGCCGACCTGCCGATCGGCCTGGAGACCCCGTCTCGCCCGTAGGCCTACGACTGCTCGACCGGGGCGATCAGGTCCATCCGGCGTGCGATGGTGACCGCCTCCAGGCGTGAGCCGGCGCCGAGCTTGCCGAGCACGGCCCGAACGTGGTTGCGGATGGTGTTGGGGCTCACCGCCAGGTGGCTGGCCATCTCCCGCGTGCCGACGCCCTCGGCGAGCAGGCGCAGCACCTCGAGCTCCCGTGGCGTGAGGTCCGTGCGGTCGCGGGCACCACGCTGGGAGGTGCGGCGCACGAGCGCTGGGACGAGCGCCGGCGCCACCACGGTCTCGCCGGCGGCCACCCGCACCACGGCGTCGACCAGCTCGTCGAGGCCCTGCGCCTTGCCGATGAAGCCGTGGGCGCCGTGGTCGAGGGAGTCGAACAGGGTGCGTTCGGTCGCCCAGCCGGTGACGACGAGGATCCGCACGTCGGGGCAGGCAGCGGTGAAGCGGTGGAGCTGGTCGGCGATCTCGACCCCGTCGAGGCGCAGGTCGGTGACCACGACCGTCGGCGAGCGCTCGGCGACGACCTTGACCGCGTCGTCGATGCGGCTGGTGGTGCCGACGACGCGCAACCTCGGATCCTGGTCCAGGACCGTCTCGAGGGCGCTCGCGACCATCTCGTGATCCTCGAGGACGACGACCGTCACGTTCGTGGGCCCCCCCGGCCCGTCGATCCCTGACATGGCAGGTGAAGGTAGTGCAGATGGATCAGTGGCCGGGCGCGAAGCGACCCAGGCCGAGGGCCCGGGTCGTGCTCGATGCGTGGCGTGCTGCCCTCAGTCGAGCGGCAGGATGTCGACCAGCTTGCGCCCGTTGCGGGACCCGAACTTCACCACGCCGTCGCTGGTGGCGAAGAGCGTGTCGTCGCCGCCCTTGCCGACGTTCAGCCCGGGATGGAACCGCGTGCCGCGCTGGCGGACGAGGATCGATCCGGCCGGCACGACGGTGCCGTCGAACGCCTTCACACCGAGGCGCTTGGATTCGGAGTCACGGCCGTTCCGGGTGGAACCGCCGCCCTTGGTCTTCGACATGGCGAGCTACCTCTTCTGCGATCAGCGGCTGATGCCGGTGATCTCGATCTGGGTGTACTTCTGGCGGTGACCCCACCGCTTCCGGTTGTTCGACTTGTTCTTGTAGGTGAAGCCGTTGATCTTCGGACCCTTGGCGTCCCCCACGACCCGAGCGGTCACCGAGACGCCGCCGAGGTCGTCAGGGGTGGACAGGACGGTGTCACCGTCGACGAGGAGGACGGGTCGCAGGTCGACCGAGCCACCCTCTTCGACCCCGAGGCGCTCGACCTCGAGGACGTCGCCTTGGGCGACACGGTGCTGCTTTCCGCCGGTGGCGATCACTGCGTACATAGGGTTGGACATCGTACGGCGGGGCGGGGCCGTCCTCCAACCCGGGCGCCTACGAGTCGAGCAGGTCCTTGTCGAACACGACGCCACGGCCCTTGCAGGTCTCGCACTCCTCGGTGAAGCCGACGAGCAGGCCCTCGCCGATGCGCTTGCGGGTCATCTCGACCAGGCCGAGCTCGGAGATGTCGAAGACCTGGGTGCGGGTCTTGTCGCGAGCCAGCGCCTCGCGCAGCACCCGGCTGACGTCGTCGCGGTTCTTCTTCACCTCCATGTCGATGAAGTCGATGACGATGATCCCGCCGATGTCCCGGAGCCGCAGCTGCCGGGCGATCTCCTCCGCCGCCTCCAGGTTGTTGGCGTAGACGGTGTCCTCGAGGGAGTCCTTGCCGACGTTCTTGCCCGTGTTGACGTCGATGACCGTGAGGGCCTCGGTGTGCTCGATGATGAGCGAACCACCCGACGGCAACCACACCTTGCGGTCGAGGGCGCGGTGCAGCTGCTCGTGGATGTGGTGGCGCTCGAACAGCGGCAGACCCTCGACCTCGGGGTCGTAGTGCTGGACCCGGTCGGCGAGCGCGGGGGTGATGCCGGAGACGTACTCGTCGACCTCCTTGTACAGCTCCGGGTCGTCGATGACGACGGCCCGGTAGTCCTTGGAGAACTCCTCGCGGATGACCCGGACGGCCATGTCGGGCTCGCGGTAGAGCAGCGCGGGGGCGTTGGACCGCTTGGCCAGGTCGTCGATCTTGTCCCAGAGGGCGACGAGGCGCTTGACGTCGTTCTCGATCTCCTCGGTGGTGACGTTCTCCGCCGCGGTGCGCACGATGACGCCGTGCTGCTCGGGCTTCACGCCGTCGAGGATCTTGCGGAGGCGCTTGCGCTCGTCGTCGGGCAGGCGCTTGGAGATGCCGTAGGTGCTCGAGTTGGGCACCAGCACCACGAAGCGACCGGGGAGGCTGACCTCCTGGGTGAGGCGGGCGCCCTTCACGCCGATCGGGTTCTTCGTCACCTGGCAGACGATGGTCTGCTTCGACTTCAGGACGTCCTCGATCTTGGGCTTGCCGCCGCCCTCGACGTCGTCGGCGTCGTAGGTGACGTCGCCCCGGTAGAGCACGGCGTTCTTCGGCGTCCCGATGTCGACGAAGGCGGCCTCCATGCCGGGCAGCACGTTGGCGACCCGGGCCAGGTAGATGTTCCCGTGGATCTGCCCGATGTCGTCGGCCGGGCGGGCGACGTAGTGCTCGATGAGCTGTCGACCCTCGAGCACGGCGATCTGGGTGGCCCGCTCGGTGCGGTGCACGGCCATCAGGTAGCGGCCGACCGGCTTGCCGTTGCGGTGCTTGCCGCGGCGGGCCTCGAGCTGGTCCTCGTCGAGCTCCACGGCGTCGAAGCCGGTGTCGAGCTCGACCGGGCGCTGGCCGTCCCGGGACTTGCCGCCGCGGCTGCGCCCGCCGCGTCGAC
>CAZCJT010000237.1:0-4697 GCA_964498565.1 uncultured Acidimicrobiaceae bacterium | reverse complement strand
ACGCCTTTGGTGAGGTTCTTCTGGGACAGGTTCGTCACGGCGCCCCCATCGGCACCTTCGTGACATGCCCCATGGTCGGTATGTCGGGCGCGTTCTGGGATGATGCGGAGCCGGAGCGCTTCTACGCTGCGCGGATGCGAGGCGAGCCGCTGCTCGATGAACTGATGGCCAATGCGTGGCGTCCTCTGATCGAGGAGCAGCACGACGGCTGGCGCTACCGGTGGAGCGATGGCTTGACCCGCCGTGCGAACTCGGCTCTCGCCGTCGGTGAGACGGGGACAGCCGACGATCTCGTGGCCCGCGCTGAAGAGTTCCACGGACAGCGAGGAGCGCCCACGCTCATCCAGGTCAGCACGGCATCGGCGTCTCAAGGGCTTCCTACCTACCTGCGGTCGCGCGGCTACCGACCGACGGCAAGGACGCTCGTCCAAGCGGCGGCAACCGATGCCGTCGTCGAACGGACCGCGGCGCGCTTCGACATCGAGATCGCGGTTACGCCAAGTGATGAGTGGTTCGGCACGTACTGGTCGGTCGAAGCCACGCGCGGTCGAACCGACACCGACATGACCTTGTACCGCGGCGTCCTTCTCGCACCGGAGCTGCCCACGGTGTTCGCCGCCGCGCGCCGCGACGGCAAGGTGCTCGGCGTAGGTCAGCTCGTCGTCGATCG
The DNA here is from genome assembly GCA_964498565.1 of uncultured Acidimicrobiaceae bacterium. GTDB lineage: Bacteria > Actinomycetota > Acidimicrobiia > Acidimicrobiales > Salinilacustritrichaceae > Salinilacustrithrix. The sequence goes on along the minus strand of CAZCJT010000237.1, from coordinate 4,027 downwards.
TGGATGGGCAGGCGTGCAGTGCATGGCCACGTCCCCGAGCGGTCGTCGCCAAGGGGTCGCAAGCTCAGTGCTGAACGGACTGGCGATCGAAGCAGCAGAGCGTGGCATAGGCGGGATGTATCTCGCCGTGATGGCTGCCAACGACGCAGCGACCGGTCTCTACGCCAACGCAGGATTCAGGACCACGCACGACTACCGCTACTTCGCGCCCCAGGGGAACTGACACCCGCTCGTCGCTATCGGGATTCAGGCTGCGAGCAGCCGATGAGACAGTTCGAGCTCGCGCTCGACCGACCTTTGGAGTTGTCGCCCGAGGGTTGCCTGCTCAACCACCACCTACTTCCCCATCCTCCACCGCATGATCGGCCGAACCCCAGGTGATCTCGACTCCGAGCGATTCCTCGACGCCTGGGTCAGCCATGCCCTCACGACGCTGACACGAGCGTGAGTCACGAGGCACGTGCGCGATTCTCCCGACTTGCTGGGACACGCGCGGCGGGGCCAGTCGGCACTTTCGCCTCGATCACGCGTCGCTGACGAGGATGTACCGCTCGTCGCTGACCTCCTTGCCCCAGTACACGGCCTCGGAGAGGAGCCGGGTCTCCGCCTTCTTCCGGACCGTTCGAACGATCTCCTTAGCCTGCCCTGCGGTCAGTCCTGCCCCGGTCGCCCACCTGCCTTCGATCAGCAGTGCAGTCCCTGTGGGCTTCAGCAGTTCCGCCCACGCTGCGAAAGCTGCTGGTGGGTCCGGAAGCGCCCAGAGGACATGGCGGCTCAAGATCACGTCGTATCTGCCTGGTTGCAGCGGCGGGTTGGACGCGTCTGCGAGAACGAACCGCGCTTCGGGGACCTTGCGCCGCGCGTGTTCGAGCATGACTGGTGAGAAGTCGAGGGCGTCCACGGCGAAGCCGCTGTCCACGAGCAGCCGGGTCAGCGTTCCGGTGCCGCATCCGAGGTCGGCGACTCGGGCGGGACTTGGAGGCAGCACACTGATGAGTAGTTCACGCCAAGCCGCCCGCACGGTGGGATCACGCAGACCGTGGTCCGGCTCATCGTCGAACGAGTCGGCTGCCTCGTCCCAGGGTCGGGGAAAACTATCGGTCACCTGCCGAAGCCTGATGGACGGCGGCGGGTCGCGCACGCCGGACAACGCTCGGGACGCTGCGGGTTTCGGGGGCGCCAGCCCGAGGCGTCACCTTCCGGCACGTTCGGGACAGTCCAGCGATGCGCCTACAACGTCGAGGTGGACGGATAGCGCATCGACCGTCAGCGATCGACACGCCGGCGAAACGCCGCTCATCAGCTCCTCAGGTGCCCCAGCCGTCCGAGGAGGCATGCGTTCAGCGCAACAGCACCAAGCAGACCGACGATGAAAGCAGCGGCGGCAGCTGCCGGTCGGGCTGGTTCCAGGCAGCCAGAAGTAGCGACCACGGCATCATCCCGACGATGAGCCAAACCCCCGACATGTTTGCCGCGCCGTCACCTTCGAAAAACACGAGCGTGCTGATGACGAAAACGACCGTGACAGTGACCACGGCGATGTAGCCACCGGCGAACCTCCGAGCCGCTCGTGTCTCCGGGATGACGGCCTCCTCGCGACCGTAGGGCGATGTGGTCGCGCTCCGCTGCGCTGTGCCCTGGGGCGGCGTGATCGGAGCGGTTAGAGGCCTCGAGGCTCGGTTCGACCCGCCCACTGGCCACCCGCACGTCCGTGCCTGTTGGTCCATGTAACGTTCGCGCCGGACAAGACAGCAAGGTGCCCCTCGGGGAGAATCGGAAAGCCGGTGAGAGTCCGGCACGGGTCCCGCCACTGTGAACGGGGAGCGACCGTCGAAGCGCCACTGGGCCTGTCAGGGCCTGGGAAGGCAGGCGGAAGCGTTGAGCCGTGAGTCAGGAGACCGGCCTTGCATCAAACCGACAGACGGACAGCGGGAGCCTGCCCATGACCATGTACGGATCCGAAGCGCGCCTCTACGAGGTGATGGAGCGACGGCGAGACGTCCGCCGAGAGTTCACCGGTGAGCCGCCTGACGAGGCGATCCTCCACCGCATCTTGACGGCCGCGCACGCGGCGCCGAGTGTTGGTCTGACCCAACCCTGGGACTTCGTCCGGATCGCGAACGCGGACATCCGGGAAGCGTTTCATGGCCATGTCTCGGCAGAGCGTAGGACGTTCCGAGAGTCGCTCGACGCGTCGAGGGCCGAGGTCTTCGACCGCATCAAGATCGACGGTATCCGTGAGTCCTCCGTGTCGCTGGTCGTCACCTACGACGACACTCGTGGCGCGCCCGACGTTCTCGGTCGCCATGCGATCGGCGACGCCGGCCTGTACTCGGTGTGTCTAGCGATCCAGAACCTGTGGCTCGCCGCCACCGCCGAGGGATGGGGCGTCGGGTGGGTTTCGTTCTATCGCGAGGAGTTTGTGCGAGAGCTGGTGCACCTGCCCGCTTCCGTGCGTCCTGTCGCATGGTTGTGCCTCGGTGCTGTGACGCACCTGGAAGATGCCCCTGACTTGGAACGGGCCGGATGGCGGTCTCGACGTGAACTGTCGGATGCGCTCCATGTCGACCGGTGGGGTCGGCGTGCATAACGCCGGCTCACCGACACAGTCGTAGTCCTCGGGGACGTTGTTTAGGAAGGCTTGGACATCGCGCCGCCCTTCGGCACCTCGGGGTTGACCGCGCGATTCGAGTTGGTCACCGGCGAGCTCCACCCGTCGACCAGGTGCTGAGCTGCGTTGGGGGAAGCGGACCGTGCTGGCGGTTGTCGGCCTGTCTGGCCACTTCGCTGTTATGGTTCGCGGTGAGCACGGGAGTCCGCAGCGAGCGGGCTGAGAGGAGGGCTGGTACTGCCCTCGACCGTATGAACCTGATTCGGATCATGCCGACGCAGGGAGGCCGCAGTGCACGGGACGATCGCCAAGCTGCATGTCGTCACCCCACCGGGTGTCCATGGACGCGACCTGGTCACGACGCAGGCACTGCTCGAGGCCGGTGCGCCGCTCGTGCAAGTCCGCACGAAGAGCGTCGACGACCGGGTCCGGCTGGAGGTGGCGGGCGTGGTCGTGGGTGCGGCGCGTGCCTCTGGCGCCACGTGCCTCGTGAACGACCGCGTCGACATCGCCCTGGCCGCCGGCGCCGACGGCGTCCACGTGGGCGCAGACGACCTGCCCGCCGCAGCGGCCCGCCGTCTGCTGGGTGCTGCCGCGGTCGTCGGCGCCACCTGCCGGAACGCCGAGGACGGGCGGCGTGCCGAGGGCGAGGGCGCCAGCTACCTCGGGGTCGGGCCGGTCTACGCCACCTCGACAAAGAAGGGCCTTCCCGATCCCATCGGCCCACGTGGTGTCGAGGCCATCGCAGCGGCGGTCAGCATCCCGATCATCGGGATCTCCGGGGTGACCGCGGACAACGCCAGTGCCGTGCTCGACGCGGGCGCCTGGGGCGTCGCCGTGGTCGCCGCCGTCTACGGCTCCGAGGACCCCCTGGCGGCACTGAACCAACTGATGGAGATCACCGGATGCGGGTGATCGTCGTGGGCGCCGGGATGGTCGGCCGCTCGGTCGCGTGGCGGCTCGCGCAGCGGGGCGCGTCGGTCACCGTGGTCGACCCCGACCCGGCCCAGGCCGCGGCGCGGGTGGCCGCGGGCATGCTGGCCCCGGTCACCGAAGCCGGATTCGGCGAGGAGGCGCTGCTTGGGCTCAACGTGGAGTCGGCGGACCGCTGGCCGAGCTTCGTCGCCGAGCTCGCCTGCGAGTCCGGGCGCGACGTGGGCTACGTCGAATCGGGCACGCTGCTGGTCGCTCGGGACATCGACGACCAACGGGAGCTGGAGCGGCTGGCGGCGTACCTGGAGTCATACGGGCGTGCCGTGGAGGCGCTCGACGCCCGCTCCCTACGTCGCCGGGAGCCGGCCGTGGGGGTCAGCACGCGCGGTGGTCTGTGGGTGGCCGGTGACCACCAGGTGAACCCTCGGGCCGCGCTCGACGCGCTCGACGAGGCGTGCGCGCGGCGGGGCGTGGCAGAGGTGC
>CAZCJT010000236.1:0-4698 GCA_964498565.1 uncultured Acidimicrobiaceae bacterium | reverse complement strand
CGCCACCTCGAGACCGCGGAGCTGCCCGCCGACACCGCACCCCGGCGGGCCGCGGACGTCGCCGTCGCGGCCCTCCACACCCACGAGCTGTTCCTCGACGGCGCCGCCCCGACGACCAACGAGCTGGCCGGTGCCCTCCTCTACGACCGCAGCGAGCCGCGCTAGAGCGTCTTCACCCAGCGCTCGCCGGCGACGAGTCGGCGCTGGAGCTGGTCGGCCGTGGCCTCGGTGACCTTGTTGACGCCGGCGCGCCGGTTGAGCTCGCCGTTGACCTCGCGGTGGCTGCGACCGGTGACGGCGACGAGGTGGGCGACCAGGTCGGCGTTCTCCTTGCGCAGCTTCGACTTGGCCTCGGCCAGCGACGTGTCCCGGCCGACCACGATGCCGGTGGCCCGGCGGGGCCGGGGCGGGAGGGAGATCTCGAGGGACTCGTCACTCTCGTCGTCGTCCCACACCAGCTCCTCGGGTGCGTCGGCGTCGTCGCCGTCGGGGTCGTCGGCGTCCTCCATGCCGAGGGCGACGGCCGACATGGCCTGGAACAGCGACAGCTGCTCGTCGTCGCTGACCTCGTCGAGCCCGGCACCGTCGAGCTGGTCGAGGGAGTCCTCGTCGTCGGGGTTGCGGCGCTTGAACAGGGAGTGGCGGCGCTGCTCGGCGATGCCGTCGGCCAGCTTGCGGAGGCGGGGGTCGTCGGGGATGTAGAGCCAGGCCCGCTGGGTGCGCAGGCCGCGGGTCCAGCGCACGAGACGCCCGAGCGCCTGGCGGAAGAAGAGCTCGGTCGTGGTGTTGGTGGCGAAGACGCCCACCCGGAGCCGGGGGATGTCCACGCCCTCGGAGACCATCCGGACGGCGACGATCCACGGGTCGGTCGACCGGGCGTAGCGGGCGATGCGGGCCGAGGCCATGGGATCGTCCGACGTGGCCACGGTGGGACGGATGCGCCAGCGGCGCTCGATGAGCTCGGCGATCGCCCGGGCGTGCTCGACGTCCATGCAGATGACGAGGCCGCCGGCGTCGGGCTGGGTGCGGCGCACGTCGAGCAGGCGGCGGTGGGCGTCCTCGAGGACCGATGCCATCCACTGGCCCTCGGCGGACAGCGCCGTGCGCAGGCGCTGGTTGGCCCGGGCCCGGTCGAGGTCGTCGTCGAAGTCGTGGGAGTGGAACTGGCCGTCGGCACCGACCCACTCCATGTGGCCCTTGATGCGGGGGAAGTGGACGGGACGGACCACGCCGCCGTCGCGCAGCGCGTCGCCGTAGCCGTACTCGAAGTCGGGGACGGCCTCCTCCCACTGGTAGGTGACGAACGGGATCGGGTTCGTGTCGGACCGGAACGGGGTGCCGGACAGGCAGAGGCGGCCACGGGCTCCGGAGAACGCGACGCGCAGCCCGTCGCCCCACGCCCGGTCGTCGCCGGCGTGGTGGACCTCGTCGAGGACCACGAACCCGCCGTGGGCCACCTGGGCCAGGGCCACGGGGTTGGAGGCGACCTGCTGGTAGGTGGTGACGAGACCGTCCATGTCGGCCGGGACCGGGTCGCCCGCCCGCCACGACGGCTCGAGGGCGAGGTCGAACGCCGCCGCCGCGCTGGCCCACTGGCCCTTGAGGTGCTGCGTCGGCGCAACGACCACGAGGCGGGCGTCGGGGTGGTCGTGCAGCCAGTGCAGGGCCGCGGTGATGGCGAAGGTCGTCTTGCCGGCGCCCGGGGTGGCTACGGCGAGGAAGTCCACCCCCGCCTCGGAACCGACGCCCTGGGCGGCCTTGGTCCGGAAGCGCTCGAGCGCCTCCTTCTGCCACGGTCGGAGTCGGATCGTGCGGGCCATGGGGGCTTCGATCCTAGGAGCGCCCCTCCGACGACCGACGCATCACCGGACGGGTCGCGGCACGTCTGGCCCGGACGGGAGGCGGCCCCGCAGCGGCGCGGCGTCAGCTGTTCCGGGCCCGCGCCTGCTGGACCACCGGCGAGCCGTGGTGGTGCACGAGCTGCCAGCCGCCGCCCCCCTCCACGAAGACGTTCGTGGCCGCCACCGCCTGCGTGCCGGCCGCGTCGATCAGGTTCTCGTTGCACGTCACCCAGGCCGTGGGCCCCTCGACGTGGACCTGTTCGTCGGTGACGATGAACTGCAGGCGCTGGGGCCCGTCGAACAGCGCGAACCACGACGCCGCCACCGACGCCCAGCCGGCCAGGATCGGCCAGCCCGGGTGTACGCAGGTGACCCGGTCGGTGTGCTCCCACACGTCGGACATGGCGTCCAGGTCGCGGGCCTCGAACGCGGCGTAGAAGGCGGTGTTGGCGGCGCGGACCGCGGCCGTCGCTGGGTCGTTGCTGGTCGCATCCATCCGACGGCCGACCGTAGCCGGGGCCCGCGGGTGTCTGGTGCGCCGGCCTGCGCTGCCAGGATGGCCGGCGATGATCACCGTCGACTCCACCGACGGGGTGCGCCTCGCCGTCCACGAGCTGGGCACCCCCGACCCCGACGCCCGACCCCTCCTGCTCTGCCACGCCACCGGCTTCCACGGCCGGGTGTGGCGGGCGCTGGCCGACGAGCTCCCCGGCCGGCGCTGCCTGGCGCTCGACTTCCGGGGGTACGGGGACTCCACCGAGCCCGAGGGCGAGCTCACCTGGGATGGCTTCGGACGCGACGTCCTCGCCGTGGTGGACGCGCTGGACCTCGGGCCCGTGCAGGCCGTCGGCCACTCCAAGGGCGGCGCCGCCATCCTCCTCGCCGAGCAGGAGCGACCCGGCACGATCGACGGCGCGGTGTGCTTCGAGCCGATCGTCTTCCCGCCCATGGAGGGCACACCGGGTCCGAACCACCTCGCCGAGATCACGAAGAAGCGGCGGGAGGTCTTCGACTCCTTCGATGACGCCATCGCCAACTTCGCCTCGAAGCCTCCGCTCGGAACCCTGCGGCCCGACGTCCTGGACGACTACGTGCGCCACGGCTTCGCGCAGCAGGCCGACGGCAGCGTGCGGCTGAAGGCCCGCCGCGAGCACGAGTCGAAGACCTACGAGACCGGCTCGGCGCACGACGGCTTCGCCCGGCTCGGCGACGTGGCCTGCCCGGTGCTCGTCGCCCACGGCGGCGACGCGGAGGGCCCGGCCCTGATCGCGCCGCTGATCGCCGACGCGCTCCCCCACGGCGAGCTGCGGGCGTTCCCCGAGCTCGGCCACTTCGGGCCGCTCGAGGATCCGGCCCGGTTCGCCACGCTGGTCGCGGAGTTCCTCGGCGCCTCGTAGGACCTGCGCTGTCGGAGCCCCGACGTACGCTTCCTCCATGGCCCTGGCGCTCCCGACCTCGCTGTCGCCGTCGCGACTGTCGAGCTTCACGTCGTGTGGCCTGCAGTTCCGGTTCTCGGCCATCGACCGCCTTCCCGAGCCGCCCACGGTCGCCGCCACCCGGGGCACGCTGGTCCACGCTGCGCTCGAGCACCTCTTCACGCTCCCCGCGCCCGAGCGCGTGCCGGCGGCGGCCGACGGCTGCCTCGACGCTGCGGTCGAGCGGTTGCGCACCGACCCCGACTGGACCGGCCTGGCGCTGGACGAGGCTGGCGAGGCCCGCATGCGAGACGAGGCCGCCGGTCTGGTGGCGCGCTACTTCCGCCTGGAGGACCCCACCACGGTGCATCCCGTCGGGCTGGAGCTGAAGCTCGAGGTCGAGGTCGGCGGCGTGCGGCTCCGGGGCATCATCGACCGCCTGGACCTGGTCGGCGGCGAGCTGGTGGTGACCGACTACAAGACCGGCCGGGCTCCGGGCGACGCCTACGCCCGCCAGCGCATGACCGGCGTCCACCTCTACTCGTTGATGTGCGAGCGGTGGTTCGGCCGCCGCCCGGTGCGCGTGCAGCTGCTCCACCTGGCCGAGCCGGTGGCCATCATCGCCGAGCCGACCGAGCAGTCCACCCGTGGCCTGGCCCGCCGCCTCGGCGCGGTGTGGCAGGCGGTCGAGGTCGCCTGCGAGCGGGAGGACTTCCGCCCCCGGCCGTCGCCGCGGTGCGGGTGGTGCGCGTTCCAGGAGTGGTGCCCCGCCTTCGGTGGCGATCCGGCGCAGGCGCCCCTCGACCTGGCCGATCGGGCGGTGGCCGCCACCGGCCAAGGCAGCCTCCTCGAGGTCTGATGGTCGACCAGCACGAGGTCCCGACACCACGGCAGCTGGCTGCCCCCGTCCGCCGGTTCGACACCGCGGTCGAGCGGGCCTTCGACGCGCTCCGCGGGAAGCCGGCGATCGACCGGGTGCTCTACACAGCCTCGGAGCTCGGCAACCACAGTCTGATCTGGCACCTGCTGGCCACGGCGCAGGGGCTGCGGCGCGACGGCGACCTCGCCGGCACCGTCCGCCTCGTCACCATCATGGGCCTCGAGTCCGCCATCGTGAACGGCCCGGTCAAAGCCATGTTCCGCCGCCAGCGTCCGGTGCACGACGGCCCCCGGCCCTTCCGCCTGCGCCAGCCCCGCACCTCGTCGTTCCCCTCGGGCCACGCCTCGGCCGCGGCCGTGTTCACCGTCGTGGCCAGCGAGGACGACGCGCTCGCGCCGGTCTACGCCGCCCTCGCCATCCTGGTCGCCAGCTCGCGGGTGCACGTCCGGATCCACCACCCCTCCGACGTGGTGGGAGGCGCCGTCGTGGGCACCGCCCTCGGCTTCGCGCTCCGGGCGTGGTGGCCGGCGGGCCAGGTCCTGCCCCGTGGCCTGGGCCGGCT
>CAZCJT010000235.1:0-4717 GCA_964498565.1 uncultured Acidimicrobiaceae bacterium | reverse complement strand
CCGGCGGGCGGCGTGCCGGTGGCATCCCACTCGGCGAGGCGCTCGCGGATGACCTTCAGGGGCAGGAAGTGGTCTCGCTGCTGGGCCAGGATCCACTGCAGGCGCTCGACGTCGGCGTCGTAGAACTTCCGGTACCCCGACGGCGTCCGCTCCGGGTCGAGCAGCCCCTGGGACTCGAGGAAGCGGATCTTGGAGATCGTGATGTCGGGGAAGTCGGCCTGCACCAGCGAGAGGACCTCGCCGATGGACAGGTGCGCCTGCTCCCCCATGGCGTCGCTCATGCGTCGCCGTGGACGAAGACCAGCTTGAACGACCCGATCTGGACCTCGTCACCGTCGCGCAGCGGCGCCTCCTCGACCCGGTTCCGGTTCAGGTAGGTGCCGTTGAGCGACCCGACGTCGCGGACGGTGTAGTCGTCGCCGTCGCGGAGGATCTCGGCGTGGCGACGGGACACGGTGACGTCGTCGAGGAAGATGTCGCTCTCGGGGTGGCGCCCGGCCACGGTGCGCTCCCCGTCGAGCACGTAGCGGCTGCCGGCGTTGCGGCCCCGCTTGACCACGAGCGCGCCGACCCCGGCGGGGATCTCGTGCAGGTCGACGCTGGCCTCCTCGGCGCCCTCGAGCGCGACCTCGTGGGCGAAGGTGATGGTGCTGTCCTCGCCGCGGCGGTGCTCGAGGCCGGCGCCACAGGACGAGCAGAAGTTGGAGCCCAGCGGGTTTCCGTGCCCGCAGCGGTTGCAGAAGACGTGGTCGGCCAAGGGACCCTCAGCCCTCGATCAGGTTCCGGTAGGCGCCGGCGTCGAGCAGTTGGGTGTCGCCGTCGGTGGTCTCGATGACGAAGATCCAGCCCTCCCCGTAGGGGTCCTCGTTCAGGCGCTCGGGGGTGTCGGCCAGGTCGCCGTTGACCTCGACGATGGTGCCGGAGACCGGCGCGAAGATGTCGGAGACGGACTTGGTGGACTCCACCTCGGCGATCGCCTCACCCGCCTTCACCTCGGCGCCGACCTCGGGCAGCTGGACGAACACGACGTCGCCGAGTGCGTCCTGGGCGTAGTCGGTGATGCCGACCTTGGCTCGGGGGCCGTCGGCCCGGATCCACTCGTGGTCTGAGGAGTACGCGAGGTCCTCGGGGACGTTCATGCCGCCGGAGGCTACCGGACCGCCTCCCGCCACCTCCGCGATGGAGGGCGTGCTGCCGGCTCAGCCCCGGGCGGCCCTGGCGCGTGCCTCGCGCCCCTCGGCCAGGGCCTTGCGACCCAGCGGCACGTAGAGCAGCGCCGACCAGTACGCCAGGCCCAGCCCCGGGAGACCGACCACCCACGCGAGGACCCGGAAGCCGTCGGCGGTGGCGTGGTCGCTGGCTCCGACGAGGAAGGACGGGAACGCCCCCATGAGCGCGAACGTGGCGGCCTTGCCGTACCACGTCACGTCGATCCGGCTGGCGCCGAGGGCGGCGAGGCTCAACGTGCCGATGGCCACGGCGACCTCTCGCACCAGCACGGCGACGGCGAACCAGACCGGCACGGACCCGTCGATGATGATCGAGCCGATGCCGACGAAGAAGAGGAGCCGGTCGGCGACGGGGTCCAGCACCTTGCCGACGTTGGACACCTGCCCGAGGCGGCGGGCGAGGTAGCCGTCGAGCCAGTCGGTGCTGCCGATCAGGAACAGCACCCATCCCGCGGCCCAGCGGTCGTCGGCGCCGAAGAGCAGGTACACGAAGACCGGCAGCGTGCAGAGCCGCACCACGGTGATGGCGTTGGGCAACGTGAGCACGCCGGCGTCGAGGACCTCGTCGTCGAGGATGATGGAGTCGTCCGGTGAGACGGCGGACTCGGCGGCGTCCTCGACGGGTTCGCTCATGGACCGCCACCATACGGGTCCTGCCACACTGGCGGGCATGGCCACGGTGTTCACCAAGATCATCCAAGGCGAGCTCCCCGGGCGCTTCGTCTGGCGCGACGACCGCTGCGTCGGGTTCCTGTCGATCAACCCGCTCCGCCACGGTCACGCCCTGGTGGTGCCCGTCGACGAGGTCGACCACTGGCTCGACCTCGACCCGGCGGCGAACGCCCACCTGATGGAGGTCAGCCAGCGCATCGGCCAGGCGCAGATGGCGGCGTTCTCGCCGGCCCGCGTCGGTCTGATGATCGCCGGGCTCGAGGTCCCCCACGTGCACCTCCACGTGGTTCCCATCGACGGCGTCCACGACATGGACTTCGCCAACGCCCAGCGGGAACCGGACCCTGCCGCCATGGACCAGGCCCGCGACGACCTCGTCGCCGCCCTCCGGGCCGCCGGGCACGACCCCGGGGTCTGAGCCCCGCCGCCCTCGACCGCTAGAGCTAGAGCAGCGTGGTCTGCTCCGACTGGTCGACCTCGGCGGGCTCCAGCAGCTCCGGGCCGTTGTTGCGGACGTTGTTCACGAGCGTCGCCACCGGCGTCGCGGTGAGCAGCCCGTCGGGTAGCGGCACGAGCATCGCCGTGAGCGCGTCCAGGTCGTCGTTGCCGCGGTCCAGCCACGAACCCCACCGCTCCTCGGGCAGGATCACCGGCATGCGGTCGTGGATCGTGGCCATCAGCTCGTTGGGCGACGTGGTCACGATGGTGAGCGACCGCAGCGGCTCCTGGTCCTTGTCCGGCCCCCGCCACAGGGACCAGATCCCGGCGAGGGCCAGCGGCTCGCCATCGGTGCGACGGATGAGCATGGGCTGCTTCTTCGGCTTCGTCCCCGAGCCGAGCTTCTTCCACTCGTAGAAGCCGTCGGCGGGCACCAGGCAGCGGCGGGTGGCGAAGGGCTTCTTGAACGCCGACTTCGACGCCAGCGTCTCGGCGCGGGCGTTGATCATCTTGGAGCCGACCTTCGGGTCCTTCGCCCACGACGGCACCAGCCCCCAGTGGAAGGCATCGAGGTGGCGGGCGCCGTCGTGCTCGACGACGGCCAGCACGTCCTGTGTCGGCGCCACGTTGTAGTTGGGCTCGAGCACGGCCTCGGCCACCGCCTCGGCGCCGAAGTAGGCCGCCAGCTCGTCGGGCGGGGACGTCGAGACGAAGCGGCCGCACATGGCTCGAACGGTACCGGCGTGGCACCAGCCGGCGTTCGACGCTGGCGGCTCGGCGCACCGGCCTGCAACGCTTCCGAGATGCCCGATGCGCCCCGCGAGTTCGACGTGGTCCTGTTCGGTCCGACCGGCGTCACCGGCCGCGAGGTCGCCCGCCACCTGCACCGGCGGGCGGGGGAGCTCGGCCTCACCTGGGCCGTGGCCGGCCGCGACCGCGGGCGGATGCAGGCCAGCCTCGACGCCGTCGGCGCGGTCCCCGACGAGGTCCTCGAAGCCGACACGTCCCGGCCGGAGACGATCGACGCGATGGCCGCCCGCACCACCGTCGTAGCCGACCTGGTGGGCCCCTTCGCCCACCACGGCGAGCCTGTGTACGCGGCCTGCGCCCGGCTCGGCACCCACTGCATCGACCCGTGCGGCGAGACCGACTGGGTGCGCACCATGATCGACCGCTACGACGACGAGGCCACCGACAGCGGCGCCATCATCGTCCCCACCGCCGGCTTCGAGGCGCTGCCCTTCGACCTCGCGGCGCTCTACGCCGCCCACCTGCTGCACGGGCGCACCGGCCTCCCCGTCGTGTCCGTGGACGTCGCCGTGTCGATGTCGGGCGATGCGCCGGTGCGGCGCGCCGCCGACGTGGTCTCCGGCGGCACCTTCGCCAGTGCCGTCGGGCTGGTGCGCCGGGGTGGCGGCGACCTGGCCGATCCGCACCTGTTGGACACGGGCCAGCGCCGCCGGAGCCGCGCCGACCTGCGTCCCCGCAAGCACGCCGGGACCGGGGCGTGGCTGGCCCCGATGATCCCCTCGCCCTACCTCAACCCGCCCGTGGTCCACCGGTCGGCGGCGCTCCTGCGCGACAGCGGCGACTCCATCCACGCCCCGGACTTCGAGTACCGCGAGGGGATGGCGACCACCGGCATGGTGCCCGGGCCGGTCTCGTCGGCGGCGGCGGTCGGGCTGTCGGTGATGACCATGGGCTTGGGCCTGGTCACCAGGGCGCCCGACCCCATCCGGCGGGCGGTGGCCGACGTCTTCGAGAAGGTCGGCCCCTCCCCCGGCGACGGCCCCCGGCCCGAGGACCTCGACCGCTGGTCCTACCGCCTGGACGTGCGGGCCACCGACTCGAGCGGCGGCAGTCAGGACGTGGTGCTGGAGGCCGACGGTCACCCGGGGTACAAGTCGACGGCGACCATCCTCGGTGAGGCCGCGCTCGCCCTCGCCGACCCCGATGCCGCCATCCCCGACGGGGCCGGCTTCCTGACCCCGGCCACTGCCCTCGGCCTCGGCGTCCTCGACCGCTTCGAGCACGCCGGCATGCGGATCCGCCCGGCCTGACGCCGGCACCCGTGGGCGGGCGCGCCTAGGAGGCGGCTCGCACGGGCATGGAGGGCCATGCCTCCGGAGGAGCCGCTCGCCGACCCCGTCGCGCCCACCGACGGCCTGGTGGACATCCTCCACGGCTTCGAGGACCCCGCGGCGCTGATCGGCCCCGACGGCGCGATCGTGGCCCACAACCGGGCCTGGCAGGTCCACGGCTTCGAGCACCCGGCCTTCGTCGACGGTGACCCGGTCCCCGTGGCCCGGGTGGCCGCCGGCGAGATCCACCACCGGGCGGCGGTCGGCCGTCGGCCTCGGAGCGACGGCTGGCAGTGG
>CAZCJT010000234.1:0-4718 GCA_964498565.1 uncultured Acidimicrobiaceae bacterium | reverse complement strand
CCCTCCGCACCCTCGTCTTCGCCTGCTACGCCTGCAACCAGGCCAAGCGGGACCGTCGGGAGGAACAGTTCCTCGCCTCGGCGTGGCTCACGGCTCGGCGGGCCGACGTCGCGGGGCGGGCGACGACCGAGCCGGCCGCCCGCCGCCGACGCCTGAACGGGGGCCGCAGCGGGTAGGTCCGGACCCATGTCCCAGCACCGCTCCGTCTGGTTGGCAACGGCCGACCACCCCACGTTCGAACCGCTCCGGACCGACCTCGACGTCGACGTCGCCGTCGTCGGCGGCGGCATCATTGGCCTCACCACGGCCCTGTTCCTCCAACGGGCGGGGGCCCGTGTGGCCGTGATCGAAGCGGACCGTGTCGGCCACGGGACGACCGGACACACCACCGGCAAGATCACCTCCCAGCACGGGCTCAAGTACGCACAGCTCATCCGGACCGCGGGCGAGGAGAAGGCACGCCTCTACGCCGAGGCGAACGAGCAGGCGATCCGGACCATCGCCGCGCTGGTCGACGAGCTCGGCGCCGACTGCCGCTTCGAGCGGGCGCCGTCGTACCTCTACACCACCGATGCCGCCGAGGTCTCCGACCTCGAGTCCGAGCACGAGGCGGCCGTGCGCCTCGGGCTGCCCTCCACGCTGACGACCGAGACCGACCTGCCGTTCCCCGTGGCGCAGGCGCTCCGCTTCGACGACCAGGCCCACTTCCACGCCGCCGGCTACACCGCTGCCCTCGCCCGCACCCTCGTCGAGCGAGGCGCCCAGATCGTCGAGGGGACCCGGGCGATGGGCGTCGAGGAGGAAGCCGACCGGGTGACCGTGAAGACCGAGCACGGCGACGTGCGCGCCGACCACGTCGTCATCGCCACGCTGCTGCCGTTCCTCGACCGCGGCGGGTTCTTCGCCAAGGCCCGGCCCAAGCGCGCCTACGGCGTGGCGGCCGTCCTGCGCAAGCACGGCCTCACCGGCATGCACATGACCGCCGGGTCCCCCACCCGATCGACCCGCCCGTGGGTCGACGGCGACCGGCACGGGATCATCGTCGTCGGCGAGGACCACGAGACCGGCAGCACCGAGGCATCCCCAGCTCGCTACGGGGCCCTCGAGGAGTGGTCCCGGTCGAACTTCGACGTCGAGTCCTTCGAGTACCGCTGGTCGGCCCAGGACTACATGCCGGCCGACGGCATGCCCTACATCGGCCGCGCTCCCCGGACGACCCACACCTACGTCGCCACCGGCTTCCAGAAGTGGGGGCTCACGAACGGCACGGTCGCAGCCGAGATCCTGACCAACCTGGTGGAGGGCCGGGAACACCGCTGGCTCCAGACGTTCGACGCCACCCGCATCGGCGACCCGTCCACGTTCAAGGACCTCGCCAAGGACAACCTCAAGGTCGGGGCCCACTTCGTCGGCGACCGGGTCGCGCGCCTGCGGGCCAGCTCCATCGACCACCTGGCGCCGGGCGAAGGCGGCATGGCCAAGGTCGACGGCGAGACCGTCGGCGCCTACCGGGCACCGGACGGCACCGTCCACGCCGTGTCGATCACCTGCACGCACATGGGTTGCACGCTCAAGTGGAACCGCGCCGAGACGTCGTGGGACTGCCCGTGCCACGGGTCCCGGTTCGACCGCGACGGCGCCGTCCTGAACGGACCGGCGGTGCGCCCCCTCAGCCCGGTCGAGGTCGAGATCGACCAGGCGTGACGCTACGCGTGCAGATCCAACGCGCCGTCGTGCGGTGACCGACCGACCACGATCCCCTCCCGCATGACGGTGACGGGACCGTCGTCGCTCACCGCGATGACCACGGCGTCGGGGTCGTCGTAGCTGTAGCGCAGCGCGGAGGTGTGCTTGGTGCCGCCGAGGGGCCGCACGGATTCCTCCGCCTCGCGGCTCGGCACCAGGTGGACACCCATCCGGCGCAGGACGCCCTCGCCGTCGAACACGGTGGCGCCGTCGGACTGGGCGAGCCCGTGGCGCAGCGGTGCCAGGTCGTTGGGCTGCTGGATGCGCAGCTCCGGCGGCACCGCCAGCCGCTGCTGGTGGACCAGCGCGAGGTCGCCCGTGGGGTGCATGACCAGGAGGGCGCCGATGTTGCGAGCCCCGAGGTCGTGGACGGCGAAGTCCAGCAGGTGCCCGAGCACCGTCCGCTGACCGGCCGCCAGGCACCCGGGGATCTCCTCGATCCATGACTCGAGCGGCGGCTCGTGGTGCCAGCCGGCGACGTCGGAGCGGACGACACCGAAGGGGCCCACCACCCGGACGATGCCAGCCTCGTCGCGCTGGACCAGCGTCGCGCCGGAGGCGCCGGCGAGCACGACGAGGTCGCGCTCGGACCCCGCCGAGCGGTCGAAGACCACGAACTCGTCCAGGCCGCTGGCGGTGCGCACCGCCCACGCCGAGGAACCGTCGGCGAAGCGCCGGACCTGGGGGTCGCTGTAGCCGGTGGTCCGCCGGCGAGACACCGCCAGCCGGGTGGCCCGGTGCCACTCGGCCGCGTCCACCGTCGGCCCCACGATGGCGCCGTAGCTCGGCACCCGCTGCTCGTGCACCGGGGGCCGCAGCGCGTAGTCGAGCTCCTCGAGCACCGGGTCGTCCACGCCGAGGGGGATGACGAAGCCGACGCCCTCATCCGCCAGCTCCTCGGCCAGGCGTCGCATGCGGCCCGAGCTGGTCACCGGTCGCTGCGCTTCCACGGCTGCACGATACGGGGGGACCGGGCCGGGCCGGCGGTACCGTCCACGAGCCCACCACCCAGGAGCGGACATGACGCCCAGCGGCGTGAACCCCCCAGCACTCGCCGCCGTCCCGCCCGTGCCGGAGCGTCGGCTCGCCGTGCGCGTCACCCCGGACGCCCTTCGCCATGTCCGGGCCGGGCACCCGTGGATCTACGACGGCTCGCTGACCTCGGTGAGCCACGATGCGCCGCCGGGCGCGCTGGCCGTGGTGTTCGACGACCGGCGCCGCTTCGCCGCCATCGGGCTGTGGGATCCGACCTCGCCGCTGCGCATCCGGGTGCTGCACGCCGGGGGCGCCACCACGGTCGACGCCTCCTTCTGGGCGGCCCGCCTGGCCGACGCCGCCGATCGACGCAGGCCGCTCGCCGACGACGGGGCCACCACCGGGTACCGCTGGGTCAACGGGGAGAGCGACGGGATGCCGGGCCTGGTCGTCGACCGCTACGCCCGCACGGTGGTGGTGAAGCTGTACACCGCGGCGTGGCTCCCCCACCTCGCGGTCATCGTCGACCTGCTCGCCGACGACTCGGACCGAGTGGTGCTGCGGCTGTCGCGGGCCGTGGCCGACGGGCCGACCCACGGGCTGGCGGACGGACAGGTCCTTGTCGGCCCGCCGCCCGACGGTCCGGTGGGCTTCGAGGAGCACCACCTGCGGTTCGCGGCCGACGTCGTGCACGGGCAGAAGACCGGTCACTTCCTGGACCAGCGGGACAACCGGGCACTGGTCGGGTCGCTGTCCAAGGGGATGGACGTGCTCGACGTGTTCTCCTGCACGGGCGGCTTCACGGTCCACGCCGCCGCGGGCGGGGCCCGGTCGGTCCACACGGTCGACCTGAGCGCCCCCGCCATCGACACCGCCGTGGCCAACCTGGAGCGCAACCGGCACCGGCCGGCGGTGCGATCCTGCCAGCACACCACCGAGGTGGGCGACGCGTTCCGGGTCCTCGAGCGCCACGTCGCCAGCGACCGGCGGTGGGACGTCGTCGTCATCGACCCGCCGTCGTTCGCACCGCGGCAGGAGGCGGTCCCCCGAGCGCTGAAGGCCTACCGGCGACTCACCGAGCTCGGCCTCGCCGTCACCCGGCGGGGCGGGTTGCTGGTGCAGTCGTCGTGCTCCAGCCGCATCGACGCCGACACCTTCCACCGCCAGCTCCGCGACGTCGCCCGCCGGCAGGGGCACGGCCTCGAGGAGGTGGCACGGACCACCCACCCGCTGGACCACCCGGCCACGTTCCCCGAGGCGTGGTACCTCAAGACGGCGTTCGTCCGCGTCGACCCCCCTCGCTGAGGGGCGTCAGCGCCCGTTGGCCGACACGTGCATGAAGTCGAGCAGTGAGCGCCACCGTCCGCCCCAACCCCACCCCACACCGGTGAAGCCGGCCACGTCGTCGTCGGTGAGCATCCCGGGCCGGAGGTGGCTCCGGTCGACGTAGGCGGTGGCCAGCTCGGGCAGGACCACGTCGCCCTTCACGTAGGGGTTGTGGAACGGGTTGATGTCGACGGCCCGGCCCTGGGCGTGCTCCGACCACGACGTGGAGCTCCGGCTCGGCCGGCACACGAACGCGGTGGTGTTGTTGCCGTCGCCCGTGGGGGGCGCGTCGAGCTCCGAGGGCTCCACGATGCGCATCTCCTCGATCGGGAAGCGACGCTCGTGCAGGGCGGCGAACCCGGCCACCACCGCGTCGACGGCGTCGGCCCGCAGCAGCAGCTCGCCGGTGTGGACCTCGCCATCGAACCCCCAGAACGGGAGCCGGACCCAGCGCAGCTCGTCGCGGGGCACCGGGCACTCCGGCCGCCAGGTGGAGCGGGTCAGGACGTCGTCGGGGACGTCGGTGACCTCGGAGGTGAACGCCTGCGTCGCCGGAGGCGGCAGGTGGTCGGGGGTCTCGAGGCGGCGGTCGACGAGCTCGGGCGGCGTGGGCTGGGCGGCGGCGAACCCGTCCGGTCCGACGGGCAGGACGCGGGTGCCGAGCCAGTCCG
>CAZCJT010000233.1:0-4732 GCA_964498565.1 uncultured Acidimicrobiaceae bacterium | reverse complement strand
ACCGCCCAGAGGGGGACCACCACCCCTCTACTTCAACAACTCCCGGGACAACCTCATCTCTGCCGCTTGGCCGGTTAAAGGAGCCGCGCGGATAGGTGACCATCCACCGGTCGTTGGTGTGTCTCGCGTTGGATGCGAGTGCGCTCACAACCCAACGACCAGCGGAGGCACTCGCGAGCATGACACGGGCTCTGGACCCAGAGGTGGCAACGGTCATCTGGCAGACGATCGAACCGCTGCTCCCGCCACCCGACAACACGCACCCGCTTGGCTGTCACCGGCCACGAGCGCCAGACGAGGTCTGCTTCCGCGGGATCCTCATCCGCCTGGTGACCGGCTCGTCGTGGGTCGACATCGAAGCGATCCTGGGCTTCGAGGTCTCCGACACCACCCTGCGCGCCCGGCGTGACGAGTGGATCGACGCTGGCGTGTTCGACGCCCTCGCGGCCGAAGCGCTCGCTGGCTATGACCGCATCATCGAACTCGACCTCGACCTGGTCGCCCTTGACGGGTCGATCCACAAGGCGCCCTGCGGGGGTGAAGGGACGGGCAAGAGCCCAGTGGATCGTGGGAAGTTGGGCTGGAAGTGGTCGGTGGCCTGCGACGGTGCCGGCATCCCGATCGGCGTGGCGATCGACGGCGCGAACCGCAACGACCTCGTCCTGTTGGACCCGACGATCGACGCCATCGAAGCCGCCGGTCTCCTCGCCGACATCGGCACCCTGTCCCTCGACCGGGCCTACGACTACCCGGTCGTGCGGGCCCGGCTCGAAGCACGAGGGCTGACCGATCTCGACATCCAGAAGCGAGGCACCAAGCCCAAGCCGGGCGAGCCGCACCGGCTCACGCTCGGACTGCGCTGGATCGTCGAGGCCACCAACACGTGGTGGTCGAACTACGGCCAGCTCCGCCGCTCCACCGATCGTCGTGAACGCCACCGCCACGCCGCCCTCCGCCTGGCCACCGCCGTGCTGATCATCGGCCGGCTCATCGACTACCGAAACCGATGGAGTCCTACGCCCGCATGACGCCTATCCGCTCGGCTCCTAAGCCTGGATCCACCGGCCGGGTAGCTGTTTGAGCGTCCGCGTATCCGCGGAAAAGCCTCCCTGACCTGGGACGATTTCGATGTTCGACGTCGAGATCGCTACACCAGCGGGAGGCACTTCCTGTGAGGACGGTAACCCATGAGATCGACCGGATCGCGGTGGTCTTCGATGACGACAACGCGGTGGCCGCACCGGGGCTGTTGCTGGCCGCGACGCTGATCACCCGACTCCGCCTGGAGTCGCTGATCAACACGACCGTCAAGCTCCCAGGCCGGGTTGGTGGGACGTTGCCGGGTCGCAAGGTGCTCACGATCGTGGCCACGCTGCTGGCCGGTGGCACCCACATCGACCACGCCGACCTGCTCCGCTCCGGCGACACCGGCAAGGTGTTGCCGTTCCGGGTGATGGCGCCATCCACGTTGGGCACGTTCCTGCGTGGCTTCACGTTCGGGCACATCCGCCAGCTCGACAAGGTGATCGCCACCGCCCTGACCCGGGCATGGGTCGCTGGGGCCGGACCAGCGGACGGGGAGCCAGTGGTGATCATCGACTTGGATTCCACGATCTGTCGGGTCTATGGCAAGGCCAAGGCCGGTGCCGCGTACGGCTACACCAAGGTGCTCGGCTACCACCCGCTACTGGCGACCCTGGCGGGAACTGGTGAGGTGTTGCATGCCCGGATGCGCAGGGGCTCCTCCCAGCGCGGCCACAACCGCTTCATCGAAGAGCTCATCGCCCGAGTCCGCCGAGCCGGGGCCACCGGGCCGATCACCGTGCGCGCTGATGCCGGGTTCTTCGCCTGGAAACTCGTCGACACCCTCACCCGCCTCGGGACGGCATGGTCGGTGACCGTGAAGATCAACCCCAGCATGCGCACGGCGATCGAGGCCATCGATGATGACGCGTGGGTCGACATCGTCTACCCCGACGGCGGCGCAGCCCAGGTCGCCGACACCACCTACACCACTGGCCAGGGACGCAAGAAGCGTTCCGTCCGACTCGTTGTGCGCCGGACCCGGCTCACCGAGAAGGCCCAACAGCGGCTGTGGCCGGACTGGCGTCACCATGCCTTCGTCACGAACCTGGACGGCACCGCCGTGGAGGTCGACCGGCACCACCGGGCCCATGCCGTGGTCGAGTTGAACATCCGTGATCTCAAGGAAGGCGCCGGGATGGAGCACTGCCCCTCCGGGGTGTTCTTCGCCAACGCCGCCTGGCTCGCGTGTGCCGTCCTGGCCCACAACCTGTTGCGCTGGACCGTCCGTCTCGGCGGCATGCGCCCCGACGAACTCGTCGTCACCCGCACCATCCGCCGCCAGCTCATCCACCTCCCCGGCCGACTCGTGAACCGCTCCGGCACACCCACCCTGCGGATGCCCACGAACTGGCCTTGGCGGCACAGCTTCACCCGCGCTCTCGACGCCCTGCGCGCCGTCCCCGCCGTCCCGGTCTGAGCACCGGACAGCGGACTGGCAGCACCGCAGCAGCACCCAGCGCGCCGACACCAACGACCACCGCCCGGACCTCTCACCTCACGCGTTCCGGCAACGGATCACGACCGCCGAGACGACCCCGTCACCGGCCGATCAAGCCATCAGGTCGGTGGATCCAGGTTAAGCGACACTCAAGACGCTTCGAGCCGCCTGAGTACCCCAGGGGAGCATCGTGGTGACTATGCAGAGCAACCCCGGGGGAGCGGACCACTATGCGGTCCTCGGCGTTTCTCCGGGAGCCTCCTCAGACGAGATCCGTCGCGCCTATCGGGATACGGCTCGCCGACTGCACTCAGACCTCGGTGAGCAGATCGATGACGGGCCGATGCAAGCCGCGAATGCTGCGTGGCACGTGCTCGGAGATCGCGCTAGACGCTCCGCGTACGACGAGGCACTACATCCATCCGAGTCATCCGTTCAAGCCCCGCATGTTGAGCCATCGCACGACTGGATTCCTGCGCCACGTCGACTACCGCTCATGTTCTTCGTGACCGTGATCCTGTGTGTCGTCCTCTTCGTGGTGATCTCCGTCATCGCTCTCACCCAGGGCCCCGGCAACATGCGCTGACCCAACCAGTCCTGGGCACGCTCCTCTGTCCGGGCTGGAGGCGCCCGTCACGGTCGCGACGAGCCGACACCGGGCATGACGCCAGCCCGGGCTGGAACTGCCCGTCATGGTCACCTCTTGCCCGAGCTGGACCCTGACCGACGGCAGCCCGGGTTGCAGGTGCCCGTAACGGTCGCCTCCTACCCACCAGCACCGACCTCCCGGGTAGTTCGACGCTTGTGCAACGGAGATCAGGGAATCGCGAGCGAGCAGCGACCCCCGGGATCGGAGGCCGCCGTTCCGCCGTCGTGCCGACAATCCGTCAGGTCACCGATGTCGGCGTGCCCCAGCGGTCATAGTGTCGCCACGACGGCCACCCCTGGCACATAGCCGGGTCCTTCCTTTGGGCTGGCGATCGCGGCTCGCTTCCCGCTGAACCGGTTCGATCCTGCCTTGCATCCGGACCCGGTCTGGGATCCGGGCGGCCCGTCGTCCGAGCAGCACCGACAATCCACCCTCAGCAGACAACAAGAGAGCAGAATCTCCTGATGAAACGATTCCCCCGGATCCTTGCCGTCACTATCGCGCTGGCGCTCGTCGGCGCCGCGTGCGGTGACGACGACGACCAACCGGCCACGTCCGGCGAGGTCGGACCGACCACGCCCATCGACGATGACACGTCGTCGGACGCCTCAGCGGCGTTCACAGTGCCGGACGACGGCGCCGCCATGGCGCAGCGCTTCAACATCCAGATGGAAGCCGACGGCATCGAGATCGAACCGGCTGGCGAGGTGAACGAGGGCGCGGGCCACTTCCATGTGATGGTCGACGTCGGCTGCGTGGAGCCGGGCGAGACGATCCCGAACGACGACGCCCACCGGCACTTCGGTGGCGGCCAGCTCGAGGCTCAGCTGTTCCTCGAGCCGGGCGAGCACGAACTGTGCCTCCAAGTTGCTGACGGCGCTCATGATGCTCTCGACATCACGGACGAGATCACCGTCACCGTCGATCCCGACCAGCCGTACGTGACGCTCGAGGTGCCCGAAGGCGACACGGTGTCCAGCCCCGTTCCGTTGACCATGACCGCCGAAGGAGTGACCATCGAACCGGCCGGCGAGGTCCACGACGGAGCGGGCCACTTCCATGTGATGGTCGACGTCGACTGTGTGGAGGAGGGCGAGACAATCCCCAAGGACGACGATCACCTCCACTTTGGCGACGGAAGCACCACCAGCGAGCTCGATCTCGAGCCCGGTGAGCACACGCTGTGCCTCCAGGTCGGCGACGGCGAGCACAAGGCGTTGGCGCTGACTCACACGGTGCAGGTCACAGTCAGCTGACCCGAATGGCGGCGGCGTCCTCGTCGAGGGCGCCGCCGCCACGCGACCGCCGGGGTCACAGGCGATCGAGCAGCGCTGCCTCGTCGAACCGGGGGCGTGGCCAAGCAACAGCATTGGAGATCACCCTTCTCTTCTCCAGCGATGGCCACTGCCCGGCGAGCCCCGCGCTATAGCCGGGTCTGGATGCGTTCCGCGGGCCGCATATCGCTCCAGTCCCGCGGGCGTTTCGGGACGTCGGGCGCCCCTCGCCCCGTGCGGCACTTATCTTCAGTCCTGAACTGGGTGTCTTCGACGTAGCCAACG
>CAZCJT010000232.1:0-4747 GCA_964498565.1 uncultured Acidimicrobiaceae bacterium | reverse complement strand
CCCTGCGGGCCGGGGAAGCCGCCGCGGGGCCAGCCGAGGGGATGGCCGTCCTCGAGGAACGTGTACTCCTGCTCCATGCCGAACCACATGTCCTGGTCGGCGTACTTCTCGGCCAGGGCGGCGGTGGCGGACCGGGTGTTGGAGACGTGGGGCTTCATGTCGATGTCGAGCACCTCGTTGAGCACGAGGATGCTGTCGCCGCCACGGATGGGGTCGGGGCACACGAACACCGGGTTGAGCACGCAATCGGAGGAGTGGCCCTCGGCCTGGTTGGTCGACGAGCCGTCGAAGCCCCAGACCGGCGGCTCCTGGCCGTCGTCGAGGATCTTGGTCTTGGAGCGGAGCAGGGGCGTCGGCTTGGTGCCGTCGATCCAGATGTATTCGGCCTTGGTGCTCACGGGTGTCGTTGCCTTCCGGGGAGAGTCGGGGTGCGGGGTACTGCGCCAGTCAAGGCCCGCCGCGTGTTCCGGGCTTTTCTCGAGTGTGAACGCTTTGTGAACCGGGCACCGGGGTGCCGTCGCGCCCGCATGGATGCGCAGACGACCTGCGTACCATCCCCGCCATGGAGCGGCAACGTGAGTACGTCCTGCGGACCGTCGAGGAGCGAGGGGTGCGCCTCATCCGGCTGTGGTTCACCGATGTGCTGGGGCAGATGAAGTCCTTCGCCATCTCGCCCGCCGAGCTCGACGCCGCCTTCACCGAGGGCATGCACTTCGACGGGTCGGCCATCGACGGCTTCAGCCGGATCCAGGAGTCCGACGTGCTGGCGCTGCCCGACCCCACCACGTTCGAGATCCTGCCGTGGGGCCCTTCGCCCGAGGACAAGAACTCCTCGGCCGCGATGTTCTGCGACATCTCCAACCTCGACGGCACGCCGTTCGCCGGCGACCCGCGCCACGTGCTGAAGCGCAACCTGGCCGCGGCTCGGGAGAAGGGCTTCACCTTCTACGTGGCGCCCGAGATGGAGTTCTTCTACTTCGAGTCGGGCGCCACCAGCCCCGGCCGTCCGCCGACACCGCTCGACTCGGGGTCGTACTTCGACCTCACCACCACCGACGTCGCCAACGACCTGCGCAAGAAGACCATCCACATGCTCGAGGCGCTCGGCATCCCGGTCGAGTACTCGTTCCACGAGGACAGCCCCAGCCAGCACGAGATCGACCTGCGGTACACCGACGCCCTGTCGATGGCCGACAACGTCATGGCCTGCCGGCTCATCGTGCGCGAGATCGCCATGCAGGCCGGCGTCCACGCCACCTTCATGCCCAAGCCGCTGGAGGGGGTCCAGGGTTCGGGCATGCACACCCACATCTCGCTGTTCGAGGGCGACACCAACGCCTTCCACGACCCCGACGACCCCTACCAGCTGTCGGACGTCGGCAAGGCCTTCATGGCTGGTGTGCTGCGCCACGCGCGCGAGATGACGGCGGTCACCAACCAGCTGGTGAACAGCTACAAGCGGTTGCTGCACGGCACCGGCGTCGGCAGCCAGACGCAGTTCGAGGCACCGGTGCACGTCTCGTGGGGCCGCAACAACCGCTCCGCGCTCGTGCGCGTCCCGGTGACCAAGCCCGGCAAGAGCACCTCCACCCGTCTCGAGTACCGGGCCCCGGACCCGGCGTGCAACCCGTACCTGGCGTTCTCGGTGCTGCTCGCCGCCGGGCTGAAGGGCATCGAGGAGGGCTACGAGCTGCCACCCGAGGCCGAGGCCAACGTGTGGACGATGACCGATGCAGAGCGGGCCGCCGAGGGCATCGTCCCGCTGCCCACCTCGCTGAGCGAGGCCATCGACGAGATGGAGCGCTCCGACCTGATGCGAGAGGCCCTCGGCGAGCACATCTTCGAGTGGTTCCTTCGGAACAAGCGGGCCGAGTGGGACCTGTACCGGGCGCAGGTCACGCCCTTCGAGCTCACCCGGTACCTGGGGAGCTGGTAGCGGTGGAGCCGCTGCTGGTCTACCCGGACCCGCCGCCGCCGGTGCTGTCCCAGGGCCTCGACCTGGCCGGCTACCCGTGGACGTCCGTCGGCGGCGAGGCCGACATCGACCGGCTGGAGCCGGCGGACGGCTGGCCCGGCGCGGTGATCCTCGCCGTCACGAACCCCGAGGGCGCCTTCGCCATGTGCCGCGCCCTTCGGAAGGGGGACATCCCCCTCGAGCCGGTGCTGCTCATCGCGTCCGCCGAGCAGCTGCCCCAGCTCGACATGCGCGAGGACCTGTTCGACGACTTCTGCGTCCTGCCCTTCCAGGCGTCAGAGCTCGACGCCCGCCTCCGCAACCTGTTCCACAAGACCGGGCGCGGCGCCCGGCCGGAGCTGGTCGAGTACGGCGAGCTCGCCCTCAACCTGGAGACCTACCAGGCCGCGATCTCCGGCAAGCCCCTCGACCTCACGTACATGGAGTACGAGCTGCTCAAGTTCCTCGCCTCGCACCCGGGCAAGGTCTTCACCCGGGAGACGCTGCTGTCGCGGGTGTGGGGCTACGAGTACTACGGGGGCGCCCGCACCGTCGACGTCCACGTCCGGCGCCTGCGGGCCAAGCTCGGCGAGGAGCACGCCGGCCTGATCCAGACCGTGCGCTCGGTGGGCTACCGCTTCGGGCAGTCCCGCTGGATGGGCTGACCTCGTTCTGGCCTACGGATTCCCTCGCATGCGAGGGAATCCGTACACCAGAACGATCGGTCACCCGTTGAGGTCGATGAGCTCGGAGCCCTCGTGGTTGACGTCGGCCTCGTTGCGCAGGAAGAACCCGATGGCGGCGGCGCCGAGGCTGCCCGACATCAGCACGCTCACCGGGATGAACACCACGAGCACGAAGACGATGATGGCGGCACCGAGCATGGCGCCATCGTGCCAGAGCTCAGGGCGTGACGACCACCTTGCCGGTGGCCCGGCGCTCGGCGAGGTCGTTGATGGCGTCCACCGCCCGGTCCAGCGGGTACGTCGCCGACACGTGCGGATCGAGCTTGCCCTCGGCCAGCCACCCGAGCAGCTCGGCGATGTTGGCCGCGTTGCGCTCCTGCTCCCGTCCCGTGAAGGCCCCCCAGAAGACGCCGACCACCGAGCAACCCTTCAGCAGCGGGAGGTTGAGCGGGACCTTGGGGATGTCGCCGGCGGCGAAGCCGACCACGAGGAAGCGGCCGTCCCATGCCATGGACCGCAGCGCCGGCTCGCTCAGGTCACCGCCGACGGGGTCGTAGCAGACGTCGACGCCCCGGCCGTCGGTGAGCTCCTTCACGCGGGCCCTGAGGTCCTCGGTCGAGTAGTTGATGGTCTCGGTGGCGCCCCGGGTCCGGCACAGCTCGAGCTTGTCGTCGGTGGACGCGGCGGCGATCACCCGGGCGCCGAGCAGCGCCCCCAGCTCGACCGCCGCCAGCCCGACGCCGCCGGCGGCGCCGAGCACCAGGAGCGTCTCGCCCGCCTGGATCCGGGCCCGGTCGACGAGGGCGTGGTGCGACGTGCCGTGGGCCAGCAGGAACCCCGCCGCCTGGACCAGGTCGATCCCTGATGGCACCGGTATCGCCGAGGTGGCGTGGACCGCGACCTTCTCGGCCATGCCGCCCCACCCGAGGGTGGCAAGGACGGGGTCACCCACCTGGAGGCCCTCGACACCCGGGCCGATGGCGCTGACCGTGCCGGCGACCTCGCCCCCGGGGGAGAAGGGCAGCTCGGGCTTGAACTGGTACTTGTCCTGGACGATCAGGACGTCGGGGAAGTTGACGCCGCAGCCGGCGACATCGATCACGACCTGTCCCGGCCCCGGCGTCGGGTCCGGCACCTCCTCGACCACCAGCGACTCGACGGGTCCGAACTGCTTGCAGAGCACGGCGCGCATGGCCGGCAACCTAACCCCGGCCGGAAACCTGTTCCGCGGGACACACGAGGTCCGCGCCACCGACGTCAGATCAGTCCTCGTCCTCGAAGGAGGTGATGTACTCGAACTCGAGCGCGTCGGCGAGGAGCTCGTTGCCGCACTCGCGGGCCCGGTCGATGAAGCCCTCGACGACGTCGGACGGGATCGGCGGTTCACCCACCCCGCGTCCCGTGCGGTTCCATGCGTTCTCGTAGCGCCACAGGACGGTGTCGATGCCGCTCATGCAGCGCTCCTCCGCCACCTGGGCCCGCTCGTCGGCCATCGAACGGCCGATCCAGAGCAGGGCCATGGCGGCCACGACCGCAGCCCCGGTGCGCACCGTCTTGTGCCAGTCGATCGTCCGGCCGCCCTCGATCTCGGTGGTCGCCTCGTCGGCGCCGAGGATCTCGACGGGCTCGGCCCACTCCTGGTCGCCCGCCACGATCGCTCAGCCTCCCGAGACCCTCGCCCAGGCCTCGATCTCGACCTGCGCTCCGATGGGCAGCGCGGCGACGGCGACCGCGGAGCGGGCAGGCCGGTGGCCGCCGGCGTGCTCGTCGAAGGCCTCCACGTACACCTCGTTCATGGTGGCGTAGTCCCCCATGTCGACGAGGAAGACGGTGGTCTTGACCACGTCGGCGAGGGTGGCTCCCTCGGATTCGAGCAGCGTCCGCAGGTTGTTCATCGCCTGGGCCAGCTGGTCGCGCACGCCACCCTCGACCAGGCGGCCGCCGGCCAGCCCGACCTGGCCGGAGCAGATGATCCAGTCCCCGCTGCGGACCACAGGGGTGTACGGGCCGACGGGGGTCGTCATGCCCGCAACGGTATCCCCGTGGGCCAGGCCGGGGGCCGGCCCTGCGCCAGCCACACGGCGGCGGCCACCGCGGCGAAGACGGC
>CAZCJT010000231.1:0-4759 GCA_964498565.1 uncultured Acidimicrobiaceae bacterium | reverse complement strand
GAGGCCCGCCGGACGGTCGCCGACGCCGCCAAGCAGGCCCTCGCCGCTCGCCGCCCCGACGTGGCATCGATCCTGGAGGGGGTCGTCGACCTGCCCGACCGGCCCGTGCCGCCCGAGCGGTACGAGGGCGGTGCCGAGGTCGCCCTCGGCGGTGCCATCAGCGCCGTGCTCCACGAGCGCATGGCCGCCGACATCCGGATCCGGGTCTTCGGCGAGGACGTGGCCGACGCCCGGGAGCAGGTGCTGGCCAACGTCGAGGGCAAGGGCGGGGTGTTCGGCACCACCCACGGCCTGCAGCGCGAGTTCGGCATGGCCCGCTGCTTCAACACGCCCCTCGCCGAGGCCAACATCATCGGCCGGGCCGTGGGGCACGGGGTGCGGGGCCTGCGGCCGGCGCCGGAGATCCAGTTCTTCGACTACGTGTGGCCGGCCATGCAGCAGATCAAGAGCGAGGCCGCCACCATGCGGTGGCGGTCGAACGGGGCGTTCACCGCGCCGATGGTCGTGCGCATCCCCATCGGCGGCTACCTGCAAGGCGGCGCCATCTGGCACAGCCAGTCGGGCGAGTCGATCTTCGCTCACGTGCCGGGCCTGCTCATCGCCTTCCCGTCCCGGGCCCGCGACGCCGCCGGCCTCCTCCGCTACGCGTTCGAGTGCGAGGACCCGGTGCTGTTCCTCGAGCACAAGCACCTGCTGCGCCAGCCCTACACCAAGGACCCCCTCCCGCCGGCCGACTGGGTGCTGCCCTTCGGTGTGGCCGACGTCCGGCGGCCCGGCGACGCCGCCACGGTCGTCACGTGGGGCGCCATGGTGCAGAAGTCGCTGGTCGCGGCCGAGGCTGTCGCGGCCCAGACCGGTCGTCAGGTGGAGGTCATCGACCTGCGCACGATCTCGCCGTGGGACCGCCAGCGGGTGGGCGAATCCGTGCAGCGCACCGGCCGAGCCCTCGTCGTCCACGAGGACGTGCTCACCGCCGGCTTCGGCGCCGAGATCGCGGCCTGGATCGCCGACGAATGCTTCTGGTCCCTCGACGCCCCGGTGCGCCGGGTGGGCGCACCGGACGTGCACGTCGCCTACGAGCCCAGCCTGGAGGACGCCATCCTCCCGCAGGTCGACGACGTCGTCGAGGCGCTGCGCAACATCCTCACCGAGTAGCGCCGCGCCGCTGCTACACCAGCACTGCCAGTTCCGACGTGGGGCACTGCCAGTTCCGACGTGGGGCACTGCCAGTTCCGACCGCGGCGAACTGGCAGTTGTGGTGTTGCACTTTCCTCAGGCGGGCCAGGACAGGACGGCCCGCGACCCGCCGCCCGGTGCGTCCTCGAGCCGGGCGTCGCCCCCGTGGCGCCACAGCACCGACCGGACGATGGCCAGCCCGAGGCCGAGGCCCCCACCGGAGCGGTCCAGCACGGCGCCCTCACCGAAGGCCTCCTCGTGGCGGCCGGCCGGGATGCCGCTGCCGTCGTCGGTGACGGTGACGAGCCACCGGTCGCCGTCCTGCACCGCCTCGACCACCACGGTGACCGGTTCGGCACGGTCGCGGTGGCGGCGGGCGTTCTCGAACAGCTCGTGGAAGACCCACTCGACCATGTCCCGGTCCGCCACCAGGGTCGGCATGGCGCCGGTGGCCGGCACGACCAGCTCGGACGGGTCGAAGGCCTCCGAGACCCACGCCACCACCTCGCCGAGGTCGACGGGCACCGGCTGGAGCGGTCGGTGCTGCGCGCCGACGTGGCGCTGGATGCTCAGGACCATGTCGGCGGTGCGGCGCACCGCGGAGGACGACCGCCCGAGCAGGTCCCGGGCCTCGTCGTCGAGCTGGTCCCCGGCGATCCGATCGAGGAGCTCGAGCATCCCGGTGGCGATGGCGAGCGGGTTGCGCAACCCGTGGCACGCCATGCGGATGAAGCGCACCAGCTCCTCGGCGTCGGGTTGCTGCGGGTCCACGATGGCCACGGGCCCATCGGAGCACACCGCCGTCCGGCGCCGACCGTCGGAGCGAGCGCTGGTCGCCCCACGTGGGAGGGCCGGCGACCGGCTCGTAGGGTCGTCCCGTGCCCGACCCCGACCGTCCCCCCGCCGCCTGGGTCTTCGAGGTCGACCCCACCGACATCGACCTCGGCCTCGCCTTCGACGACGGCGAGGCCATGATCCAGTTCGAGGTGGCCGACGACCGGGCCCGCCTCCTCGGCCCCGGGCAGGTCGCCCACCTGTGGGTGCAGGACCGCCTCGGCGACGTCGTGCCGGCCGGCATCTACTCCACCGGCTCCGTCGTCGGCCCGGTCGAACTGGTCGACGACGAGGACGGTGAGCGCGTCGCCGTGGTGTCGGTCGGCTTCGACAGCCTCCGCTCGCCCGTCGACGGCACCTCGCTGCTGGCCGGCGACGAGTTCGTCGGCTCGCCGCTCCACGACGGCGCCGCCGAGCAGAACCCCGTGCCCCTGGACCGCACCCAGGCCGACGCCATCGCCGCCAACGACCTCGACCCGGGCCCCGTCGCCACGGTGCTGCTCGGCGTCGGGTCCGACGAGGCCATCGCCCTGCCCGCGCTCGAGGTCCGCCTCCCCGACGACACCCTGCTCGTCGTCGAGGGCGTCGGCCACGACGGCTGGACGGTGGTGCGGGGCACGCCGGGCATGGAGGAGGTCGTGGAGCTGCCCGAGCGGCACGCCACCTTCATCGACGCCGTCGAGTACGTCGCCGCGGCCGTGGGCAAGGCTGGTCGGTCGCTGCCCGTGGTCGATCCCGACGAGGGCATCGAGGCGGTGGCGATCTTCGACGCCGACGGGGGCGTCTACGCGGTGCTCAAGGAGGCCGAGGAGGCCTACACGTTCGCCTGGATCGACGACGACGGCGACCTGGAACGCCTCGACACCTACGCCTCCCTCAAGGAGGCCATCCTGCTCCCCGTCCTGGACGAGGAGCTCTTCGGCGGCATGTGAGCCCAGCGCTACACCACCACTGCCAGTTCCGATCTGTTGGAACGGGCAGTGGGCGTGGAGCGGTCGGTCAGCCCGCCGAGGAGAGCGCCGGCTTGGGGCGCAGGGTGTACTCGTCGAGGTCGGCGTGGTTCGTGCGCCGCCGGTACTCGGTGGTGCGCCCCACCCAGTTGTTGGTGACCTTGCCGCCCTGCAGGTACCAGCTGTCCTCGATCATCACCCACGCGCTCTTGGCCAGCCGCTGAGACAGCTCGTCGTTGTAGGCCTGCTGCACCTCGGGCTTCACGTCGACGGCCTGGATCGAGCGGGCCGCCATCTGGCGCAGCACCGAGAGGATGTACCGGCACTGGGACTCGATCATGAGCACGATCGAGTTGTGGCCCAGGTTGGTGTTGGGCCCGTACATGAAGAACAGGTTGGGGAAGCCCGACACCGCCAGGCCGAGGTGGGCCTGCGGGCCCTCCCGCCACTCCTCGTTCAGGTTGCGACCATCGGGGCCGATCACCGTCATCGGCGTGAGGAAGTCGTGGGTCTCGAAGCCGGTGCCGACGACGATGACGTCGACCGGGTGCTCGGCGACGGCCCCGGTGGCCGACTCGGTCACGACGGCGGCCCCGGTGACCTTGGCGATCCGGTCGGTGACGACGTCGACGTCGTGGTTCTCGATCGCCTCGTAGTAGTCGTCGGAGATCAGCACCCGCTTGGCACCCATCGGGTACGAGGGCGTGAGCTTGGCCCGCTTCTCCGGGTCGCTGATGCTGGTGGCCAGGTGCTTGCGGGCCAGCTTCTCGGCGACGCCGCGCACCCGGGACCGCTGGTGCATGAGGTCGTACGCGAACAGCTCGGCTCGGGCGAAGAGCAGGAACCGACGGATGTTGCGCGCCGTGCGGCTCCTGCGGATCAGGGCCTTCTCGAGCTCGCCGTAGTCGCGGTCGTTCTTCGGGATGACCCAGTTCGGCGTCCGCTGGAACAGGGTCACCTTCTCGGCGACGGCGGCGACCGGGGGCACGTACTGCACGGCGCTGGCGCCGGCGCCGATCGAGGCCACCCGCTTGCCGGCCAGGTCGACGGAGTGATCCCACTCGGCCGAGTGGAAGACGGGACCGCTGAAGGAGTCGAGCCCGTCGATGTCGGGCCAGCGGGGGCGGCTCAGCTGGCCGGTGGCGGAGACGACCACGTCGAAGCGCTCGGTCGTGGTCTCCCCGCCGACGGGTGTGACGTCGAGGTCCCACGCGCCGGCCTCCTCGACCCAGACCATGCCGGTGGCCGGGGTCTGCAGGCGGAGGTGGGCCCACAGGCCGTAGACCTCGGCGCAGTGCTCGAGGTAGTCCCGGATGACCGGCTGGTGCGACCACTTGTTCGGCCAGTCGAAGTTCTCGAAGGAGTACGAGTACAGCGCCGAGGGGATGTCGCACTCGGCCCCGGGGTAGGTGTTGGCCCGCCAGGTGCCGCCGACCGCGTCGGCCTTCTCGAAGATGGTGAACGTGTCGATGCCCTGCTGCTTGAGCTGGATGCCCAGGCCCAGGCCGGCGAAACCGGCCCCGATGATGGCGATGCGTGGCACGAAGGAACCCCCTGCGACATGACGACCACTTCTGGCAACGACCGTATCCTGCGCGTCTCGGTGGGGCCACCTCCGTGCGCCCGAGCAGACCGGTAGGAGGTCGGTCGGAAGGCGGCGAAGCATCCCACGTGTCCGAGATGTCCGAGACGAGCGGCGCGCTGGCCAGCGGGCCCGAGTCGCCCTTCGTGGTGGACGCCCTCGACTCGCTCCTCGACGGCCGCGGCGCCGACGCCCGCCACCAGCTCGCGGCCGGCGC
>CAZCJT010000230.1:0-4762 GCA_964498565.1 uncultured Acidimicrobiaceae bacterium | reverse complement strand
CGGCGGCAGCCAGCACCAGGGCGCGACGGGCGCGCGAGCGCGCGGGGTCGACGGACACGGCAGCAGGCTACGTCCGGCGGTGCGCGGGGTCCGTGCCATGGCAACGTGGTCCCATGGAGGACCAGGACCTCGTGGTGGCCGCCGCCGACCTGGCCCGCGAGCTCCACGCCGACGACGTTCGCAAGGGGAGCGGGGAGTCGTACTTCGAGGGCCACCTCGCGCCGGTGGCTGCCATCGTGGCCGCCGACGGCGGGACGGCGGAGCAGGTGGCGGCGGCGTACCTCCACGACGCCGCCGAGGACCACGGCGGCCAGGCGCAGCTCGACGCCATCCGCGCCCGCTTCGGCGATGGCGTGGCCGACATCGTTCGCGACCTGTCCGACTCCCTCGTCGACACCACCGGGGGCGCCGAGAAGCAGGAGTGGCACGAGCGCAAGCGGGCGTACCTGTCGGCGATGCGCACGAAGCCGGAGGCCTCGCTGGTCGTCGCCGCGGCAGACAAGCTCCACAACGCCACCGCCATCCTCGAGGACCACGAGCGCATCGGGGACGAGCTGTGGTCCCGCTTCACCACCGGTCGGGCCGAGGACCAGCGCTGGTACTACGAGACGCTCGCCGCCACGCTGTCCGAACGTCTGCCCGGGCACCCCACGGTGGCGCGCCTGGTCGCCGTCGTGCAGCGGTTGGGCGAGCGCCTCGACGCCCGCTGAGCGCAGCGCCGGGGAGGATCAGCCCTCGGGCAGCTGGTGGGGCGGCGGCCGGTCCGACGATGCGCCCTGCCCGTAGTCCTCGGGGATGCCACCGGGTCGCCACGACCGAGCCTGGCAGGTGAACACGTCGATGGCGGCGTAGTCCGCCGCCGGCGTGTCGAGGTCGGGCCAGCCGCCGTCGCCGTAGGGCGGATCGGTCCGGCAGTCCACGTCGTTCACCACCACGCCCCACGCCGTCCCGAGGTGCAGGCGGCCGGTGGTGGCGGCATTGGTGATGTCGGGCTCGGCCACGGTGATGGACACGAAGGCGAGCAGGAGCTGGGCGGTGACGAGCGCGCCGACGTGCCAGGTGCGGGTCCGGGGGCTGGCGGCCAGCAGGACCGCGAGGCAGACGAGGACCGGCAGCAGGTGCACCGGCTTCCACGGGAAGCGCAGGAAGAGGACCTCGGCGGCTGCGGCCGCCAGCACGGCGAAGCGGACGAGCACGCTGCTGCGGGCCAGGCGGAGGCCGTCGAGCAGCACCGGCACCAGGACGACCAGCACGAGCAGGCCGAAGACGCCGAAGAAGGCGATGTTCTTCACGCCCCACCGACCCACCATGGCGACGAAGCCCGTGGTCTCGAACTCGTTCACGAGGAAGGCGCTGGTCCGGCCGACCGAGAGCCACGACGGCACGAACCAGGCCAGGCCCGCGGCGCCGGTGACGATCCCCGTGACCAGCACGTCGCGCCAGCGCGACCCGGGCGCCGTTCGCGGCGCCCCCACCAGGCCGCCGCGGGACCCCACCAGCTCGGCGAACAGGTATCCCCACACGAGGAAGGCCGTGCTGGACCGGAATGCGACCGCGGTGGCGAACGCCACCCCGGCGAGCACCCGGCGGTCGTGGCGGGCGGCCAGCACGCCGGTCAGCAACAGGGCGAGGGCGAACAAGTAGTCACCGAGAGACGTGGCGGCGAGCCAGAACCAGGGCTGCGTCCCGACGACGACGACCGCGATGCGGGCCCGGCGGTCGCCGAGCTCGTCGCCGACGATCCGGGCGAGCAGGCACAGCACGGCCACGGCCGCCACCGTGGAGGCCAGGTTCACGGCCGTCGGGCCGCCCACGCGATCGAGTACGCCGACCAGCGCCTCGTAGGGCAGGGCTCCCGGCGGGCGCGAGTAGCGGTAGCCGCCGTCGAGGAGCGACTCGCCGCTGCGCAGGACGTTGGTGATGTCCACGTCCGTGCCGTAGCCGAACACCGTGAAGGGCAGGTACAGCAGACCGCAGGAGAGGGCCAGTCGCTGCGAGGTGATCATCCACCAGCGGCGGTCGGGGGCGTCCTCGAGGACGGCGGGCGACGCAGGCCCGGGCACGTGGGGCCGCGCCTCCACCTCGGTCATCGCCGCGCACGGTACTGGGGTAGGGTCCTTGACCGCCCGGTCAAGAGCGGTCGCCGTCGGCGACCCCGACGTCCGCCAGGGGGACAAATGGAGCAGTTCACCGATCGCATCGCCGTCGTCACCGGTGGCGGCACCGGCATGGGCCGCGAGCTCGTGCGCCAGCTGTCGGGCGAGGGGTGCCACGTCGCCCTCTGCGACGTCAACGCGGAGACGATGGCCGAGACCGTCTCCCTCGCCGAGAAGGAGGCGCCCGCCGGCACCCGCCTCACCACGTTCGTGGCCGACGTCTCCGACGAGGCCCAGATGATGGCCTTCCGCGACCACGTCACCTCCCACTTCGGCACGGACCACGTGCACCTGGTGTTCAACAACGCCGGCATCGGCGGTGGCGGCTCCTTCCTGGTCGACGAGCGGGACTCGTGGGAGCGGACCTTCGGCATCTGCTGGGGCGGCGTCTACAACGGCTGCCGCGCCTTCCTGCCGCTGCTCGTGGCCTCCGACGGCGGCCACCTGGTCAACGTCTCCAGCGTCAACGGCTTCTGGGCCTCGATCGGCCCGTACACGCCGCACACGGCGTACAGCGCGGCCAAGTTCGCCGTCCGCGGCTTCACCGAGGCGCTGCTGACGGACCTGCGCATCAACGCCCCCCACGTCCAGGCCCACGTCGTGATGCCCGGTCACATCGGCACCTCGATCGTCCTGAACTCGGCGGCGATCCTCGGGCACCGCCCCGAGGACATGACCGCGGACGACCTGGCCCGCATGCGGGAGACCGCGGCCCGGCTCGGCATGGACACGTCCACGGTGAGCGATGACGACCTGCGGGGCTTCCTGCAGAAGCGGGGCGAGATGTTCCGCGATGCCGCGCCCACCACCGCCGAGCAGGCCGCCACCATCATCCTCGACGGGGTCCGTGCCGGGCAGTGGCGGATCCTCGTCGGCACCGACGCCGGGGTGATGGACCGTCGGGTGCGGGCCGAGCCGGAGAAGGCCTACGAGGCTGACTTCTTCCAGGAGGTCATCCGCGAAGGCGGGATGAACCTGGGGCTCTAGCCCGCCATGGCCGTCGCCGTCCACGCAACCGCCGCCGACCTGGCGGCCGTCACCGACGTGCTGGTCGACGCCTTCGCCGCCGACCCGGTGCAGCAGTGGCTGTTCGCGCCGGCGGCCGACCCTGACGCCGGGCGGCGGGCGCTGTTCGAGATCTTCGTCGAGGACTACTTCTGGCTGGGGCATGCCCACGTGGTGGTCGACGGAGCCGGGATCGCCGGTGCCGCGCTGTGGGCACCGCCCGACCGGGAGGTCCTGCGCGGCGACCGGGTGCAGGTCCTGCTCGACGCCCTCCGACCCCACCTGGGCGACGACCTGGGGCCCCGCCTGGGGGAGCTGGGCCACACCCACGAGCACCGGCCGGCCGAACCGCACCTGTACCTCGGCATCCTGGGCGTCGCGCCCGACCGGCAGTCACGGGGCCTCGGGGCCGACCTGCTCGGACCCTCCCTCGCCGACTGCGACCGCAGCGGCCTGCTCGCCCACCTCGAGTCGTCCAACGTGGCCAACCTGGCGTTCTACGAGCGCCACGGCTTCGAGGCCACCGCCTCCTACCGGTGCGGCGGCGACGGGCCGCAGATGACGATCATGAGCCGCCCACCGCGATGATCCGGCGGTGGTCGTCGACGGGTCACTGCCCGCACAGCAGGCAGATCTTGTTGCCCTGGTGCTCCTCGGTGGGCTGCGGCGGGGGCGCGGCCTGCTGGCCACGGTCAGGGGTCGTCTGCGTCGGCGCCGCCGGTTCGGGGGCCGGTTCGGAGGGCGCCCGTCTCGGCGGCCTCGGCTCACCGGGGATCAGCAGGTCGAAGTCGCCGGGTACCAGGTCGACCAGCACGCCGTCCTGGGCGCCGTAGCGCTGGCCCGCCGTGGTGTCGTGGGCCCGAGGGCGGGCCCACTCGAAGGCCTCCTCCACGGTGACCCGGCCGTCGCCGTTGCCGTCGCCGGCACCGGCCCCGAAGGCCTGCTCGATCATCAGCCACCCCCACACCGAGTTGCCCCAGTTCGGATGCTCGTAGGACTTCTGGGGCTCCCCGGAGGAGAACGTGAGGATGCGGTGGGGCTGGTCCAAGCCGGGATCGGCCATGCCGGCCGCGTTGCAGGTGGCGAAGCTGATCCACAGGGCTCCGGGCCGGACCGGGTCGAGCAGCCGTACGAGCTCGCCGTCGGGGATGTACCGGTCGTCGCTCGGCCACAGCCCCTCGTCGGTGCGCTCGCCGTCGCCGTCCACGTCGCGCCGCTGCCACTTCTTGGAGTGCCCGGAGTAGTGGAAGATGCCGACGGAGTGCTGGTCGGTGCGCGCCGCCAGCCAGGCGATGCCGTCGACGATGTTGGCCCGGGTGGCGTGGCGGTCGGTGAGGAGGAGGATGTGGTCGTCGCGCCAGCCGCTGGCCAGCAGGTGGGCCCGGAGGTCCTCGGCGTCCTGGCGTGATCCGATGTTGTCGGCCACCGTGCCGCGGTGCTCGTTGATGCCGATGAGCAGGGCCCAGCGGGTGGTGGCGGGTCGGCTCGGGTCCTGGACCGCGGCGGCCTGGGCCGGGAAGCGCTCGGTGAACGTGGCCGGGGCCGCCGGAGCAGGTGGCGGCACCGGGTCGGGCGGCCCCGTCGGGGCATCGGGCTCGGTG
>CAZCJT010000229.1:0-4767 GCA_964498565.1 uncultured Acidimicrobiaceae bacterium | reverse complement strand
GTGGGGCGGAGGTCGTGGGCGGGGCCGGTGGGTGGTTCCAGTGTTCCTGTGCCATGAGACCAGGCTGGGGAGCCGATCCGTGAGCTTCCGCCGGGCCACCACAGAGCTTGCTGAGAACCGGTGCGCGGGAAGGTTTGGGGCGACGATCACATCGTCTTACGATGTTTCGTCGTGCACCCCCGGTTCCCGCACCTCGATCGCCCGCTCGTTGGGCTCGTCGCCCTCGTGGGCCTCGGGGGAGGCCTGGTCGGGGCCGCCTACGTCAGCAGCCTCCACGTCCTCGAGCGGGTGCTCGGGCCCGAGCAGCACTCCGGGGTCTCGCAGGTCGCAGTGCTCGTCGCCGTCGGTGCGGCCATCGGACTGCTGATCCGGGCCCTCGGCGACCCGGGAGACGTCGAGCTCCTGGTGGACAACATCCACGTCGATGGCGGGAGCCGCGACGCCCGCGCCCTGAGGTCCCTGCTGCCCGCCTCGCTGCTCGGCATCGCCGCGGGCAGCGCGCTCGGACCGGAGGCGCCGCTGGTCCAGACGGGCGGCGTGCTCGGTACCGAGGTCGCGCACTGGCGCGGGCTGGACCTCGAGCAGACGCGTGTGCTGGCCATCTGCGGCATGGCGTCGGCCTTCGCCGTCCTGTTCGGGGCCCCGCTCGGCTCGGCCATCTTCGCCCTCGAGATCCTCCACCGGCGGGGGCTCGAGTACTACGAGGCGCTCCTGCCCGCCCTCGGCGGCGCCTTCGTCGGCTTCGCCGTGTTCACCGCGTTGGAGGGCGCCGGGTACGAGCCGCTCATCACGCTCCCGTCAGCCGTGGACGTGTCGAACGTCGACCTCGTGTGGGGCGGGATCGCCGCCGTTGTCGGCGCCGGCCTCGCCGTGGCGTTCACCCTCGCGGTGACCGGCCTGCGCCGGGTGGCCGTGCACGTCCCGGTCCTCCTCCGCCCGGCCGTGGGAGGACTGGCCCTCGGGCTCCTCAGCCTCTGGTCGTTCGCCGCGCTCACGTTCGGCGAGGCCCAGATCTCCGAGATCGCCGGGGCCGACCTCCCGGTGTCGACGCTCGCAGCCGCCGTCGTCGCCAAGCTGCTGGCCAGCGCCGTCTGCCTCACGACCGGGTGGCGGGGCGGCTTCATCATCCCCCTGTTCTTCGCAGGCGCCGCTGCCGGCCAACTGCTCCATCACGCCATCCCCTCCGCCGACCCCACCGTCTTGATGGCGGCGTGCATGGTGGCGACGAACGTCGGCGTCACCAAGACTCCGTTGGGCAGCACCCTGGTCGTGGCCAAGATGGCCGGTCTCCAGCTGCTCCCCTCCACCACGCTGGCCGCCCTGGGGGCGCTCCTGCTCACGAGCCCCGTCAACCTGATCGCCAGCCAACGGCAGCGTTCGGTCACGAAGGTGGCGAGGTGACCGGCCTCGGCGATGCCGACTACCGGGCGCTGGCGAGCTTCCGCCACGCCCTGCGGGTCTTCCTCCGCTTCTCCGAGGACGCCGCCCGCAGCGAGGGCATCACGCCGGCCCAGCACCAGCTGCTCCTCGCCGTGCGCGGCCACGACGCCTACCCGCAGGTCTCGATCTCCGACCTGGCCGAGGTGCTCCAGGTGCGGAACCACTCGGTCGTCGGCCTCGTCGGCCGGTCCGACGCCGCCGGCTACACGACGAGCGATGCCGATCCGCTGGACGGTCGACGCCGGCTCGTGGCGCTGACGCCGAAGGGCCAGTGGGTCCTCGAGCGCCTGTCGGACCGCCACCGCCGAGAGCTGCGCGCCTTCCGGGAGGAGATGGGCGATCTGCTTCGCCAGCTGGGCTGAGGTCGGGCGCGACGGTGCCGGGTCACCGTCGGGCGACCCGGCACCGTGGTGCTCCTGGGAAAGGGGGTGCTAGCGGTTGCGGCCGTCGCCGGTGAGCACGGAGGCGTCCGCTGCCGTCAGCGGGCGCTTGGTGGTGAGGTCGATCTCCTCGGTCGGCTCGGCGGTGGCGGGCTGGGACGGAGACGTCTGGGCCCGGGCCTGCGCCTTCATGTTGCTGGCCTCGGCGTCGGCCTTCTCCAGGGCTCGACGCACGAAGGGGCGCAGCTCGGTGACGCCGGCACCGCCGATGGCGATGACGGCGGAGCCGACCACGATGGCGAGCATGGCGTAGAAGAGGCCAGTCACGATGGCGGGGGCGATCTCGAGCTGGTCGAGGGCGGCGAACACGCCGATCACCACGATGAGCGTCGAGGCCGCCGTGGACAGCGCCCGTCCGTAGCTGAGCCCCGACAGCGCGTTGCCGACCAGGTCCTTCACCGCGGCGGCGACGGCGGACGCCACGACGACGATGATGATGGCCGCGAACACCTTGGGCAGGTAGGCGATGACGCTGTTGATCATGTCCGAGATCGGGTTCTGTCCGAACACCCCGAACGCGGCCTGGAGCACGAGGAGGAACAGTGCGTAGTACACGACCTTGCCGACGATGTCGGAGGCGTCGTACTTCGACTTGGCCAGGGCCGACTTGATGCCGCCCCGCTCGACGGCGTCGTCGAAGCCGACCCGTTCGACCACGGCGTCGAAGGCCTTGCCGAGCGCCTTGGCGATGAACCAGCCCACGAGCAGGATCGCGAGGAAGGCGATCAGCTTGGGGAAGAACTCGGCGACGTTGGCCCAGGCATCCTCGATGCCCCGGCCCCACTCCACTGCGAACATCAGATGTGCCTCCATGTGTGACGGGCGGCATTTGATGGCAAATGCCTCGGCCAGCTCGTACCCGGTTCCCCGGGGGGTCCAGAACGGCGACGGCGGGGCGCGGTGCGACCCGAGGTCGTCGCTATCGTGTCCGGGCGCGGTGACGACACGGACCGACCGCGAGGTCGGCCGTGGTGACCGGGCCGGACGAAGAGGTCTGACTGGTGGCCGACCGGATTGGGTAGAAAGGCGCGTCCTCCCGCCACGGGAACACCTTCCGAACGGATCCGCATGCCAAGACACCCGCAGCGGAGCGGCCAGCCGACCCATCCCTTCTCCGCCCGCTTCGACGCGCACGTCGCGGCCGTACCGGAGACCCGCCGGCGCTTCGTCGACTGGATGCGCACCGCTGCGCTCGAGGACGAGGCCGTCGAGGACCTCGAGGTCGTGTTCAGTGAGGTGGCCGCCAACGCCGTTGCGGCGTCACCGTCCCCATCGGACGAGGTGCACGTCCTGGCCCAGCTCGACGAGACGGTCCTCGTCCTCGAGGTGTCGAACCGGACCGACGCGCTCGAGGAGCTGCCGCTGGTGGCGCCGGACCTCGACGACCCCCTCCGGCCGAACGGGCGGGGCCTGCTGATCGCCCGCGCCTTCGTCGACTCGGTCGACATCGAGACCGCGGGGCCGGACCGGCTCGTGGTGCGCTGCTGCAAGCGGGTGTCGCGGGCGCGCTGAGGCAGGAACATCCGGGCGACGTCGGGAAGAGTCGCCGGTGGATCGCCGTCGCTTCCTGCTGCTGTCCCTGGCAGCCAGTGGATCGCTCACCGTGGGCCGAGGGGCGCTCGTCCCGGCCTTCGCCGCCCCCGCCCAGCCCGGGTCCAGCCCGTACGGGCCGCTCCAGGACCCCGACGCCAACGGCCTCCGCCTCCCGTCGGGGTTCACGTCGAGGGTCGTGAAGCAGTCGGGCCTGCCGATCGGGCCGACCACCGAGCTGGCGATGCCGTTCCCGGACGGTGCAGCCGCGTTCCCGGCCGCCGACGGCGGCTGGATCCTCGTCTCCAACTCGGAGAACCCCCCGCCGCTCGACGTGCCCGACCCCACCGGGTTGGGCCTCGACGGTCTGGGCGGCGCGCAGGCCATCGTCTTCGCCGCCGACGGGACCATCGTCGACGCCTACCCGATCCTGACCGGCTCCCGGTGCAACTGCGCTGGCGGTGCCACCCCCTGGGGCACCTGGCTGTCGTGCGAGGAGGTCGACGACCCGAACGATGCCTCCAACTCCGGGAAGGTCTTCGAGTGCGACCCCACCGGGCGGCGCGATGCCGTCGACCTGCCGGCGCTGGGCCGGTTCAAGCACGAGAACGCCACCGTCGATCCGGTCCGCCAGCACGTGTACTTGTCCGAGGACCTGGGCGACGGTTGCTTCTACCGCTTCACCGCGACCCGCTACCCGGACCTGACCGAGGGCCGGCTCGAGGCGGCGCTGGTGGGCGACGACGCCCGCGTCACGTGGCTGGACGTCCCCGATCCGGCCTGCACCGGCGGGATCCCGTGCCGCGAGCAGGCGTCCGCCACCCGGTTCGCCGGCGGCGAGGGCTGCGTGTACGACGACGGCAAGGTGTTCCTGACCACCAAGGAGGACGATCGCGTGTGGATGTACGACGCGGCCGCCCAGACCATGGTGGTCCTGTACGACGCGGGCGACTTCGAAGAGCCCGTGCTCACCGGCGTCGACCACGTCATCGTCCAGCCCGGCACCGGGAACATCGTCGTGGCCGAGGACGGAGGTGACATGGAGGCGGTCATGATCCGCCGCGACGACTTCGCCCTGTTCCCCCTCCTGCAGATGACCGGCCCCCAGCACGGCCGGCAGCTGCCGCCCCCGCTGGATCCGGTGCCGGTGTACTCCGAGGTGTCGGGGCTGGCCTTCAACCCCGCCGGCAACCGCCTGTACTGCAACTCCCAGCGGGGCTTCGGGGCCGGCATCACCTACGAGATCCGCGGACCCTGGCTCCAGGCGCTGCAGGCTCCGACGGGTCCGCCCGAGGCCCTGCCGGTCCGTCCCCAGCCCGGGGGCGGCCGTCCCGACGACCGTCCGGGGGTCCGGCCG
>CAZCJT010000228.1:0-4770 GCA_964498565.1 uncultured Acidimicrobiaceae bacterium | reverse complement strand
CGCCTGCTGCGTGGCCGACGGGCGGCGCTCGGCGGCGAGGTAGCGGACGTTGCCGCGCGCCGGCGCCTGACGCTGCTGTTGCACCTGCATGAGCAGGGCGACGTAGCCGAGGAGGGCAGCGTCGACGGTGAGGTGGAGGAGCCACACCGAACCGCCGGCGACGAAGCCGAGCACGAAGGTGAGGCTGGCGGCCGCGGTGAGGGTGAACAGGACGTCGCGGCGGCGGCGCTGCGCGTCGGTGCGGCTCATGGTGCGGCCCGAGGGGGTGCGCATCACCGCCGGGGCGTACGGGTCGCCCGTGCGCTGCAGCACGGCCAGCTGGTTGCGGAAGTCCCCGATGGAGGCGTGGGGGTGGAACGCCCGGCGCTTCTGCAGGTAGGGGGGCAGGAGAACGGCGGCCCAGATCGCAGCAAGCACCACTAGCACCATGATGGTCACGCTCCTCGCCTCGCTTTCAGGTGTTCGGCACCGTACGAGCGCCCGGGTCCAGGGTGGTGGATCCGGGCGAGCGGCGGTGGTCGTTCGGTTGGCGGGCAGGCCAAGCGCTGGCCCGTGATCGTTACGGTTCTACTACGAACCGCAACACCATGACAAGCATCTGCGAGAGATGCCACGCACGGTGCGAGCTGCACCGAGCGGTGCCCTCAGAGGCTGAGGCCGTCGTCGCCGGGCTCGGCCGGACGGCGGTAGGTGCCGGACCGGCCGCCGGTCTTCTCCCACAGCGTCAGGTCGCCGATGACCATGGCGCGGTCGGCGCTCTTGCACATGTCGTAGATGGTGAGGCAGGCGATGGAGCAGGCGGTCATCGCCTCCATCTCCACACCGGTGCGGTCGATGGTCTCGACCTGGGCCTCGACCTCGATGAAGTCGTCCTCGATGCGGAAGTTCACCAGCACCGACCCGACGAGAAGCGGGTGGCACAGCGGGATGAGGTCGGGGGTGCGCTTGGCGGCCTGGATCCCGGCCACCCGGGCCACGGCCAGCACGTCGCCCTTGCTGATGGCGCCGCGGGCCACGAGCGATGCCGTCTCGGGCTGCATGTAGACCCGGCCCCGGGCGATGGCCCGGCGGTGCGTGGGCTCCTTCGGCGTGACGTCGACCATGCGGGCACGGCCCAACGGGTCCAGGTGGGTGAGTCCGCGCTCCGACACGGAGGCGGAGTGTAGGTCACCGGTCGCGACGCCGGTTCACGCCGGGCCCGATCGCTCCACCCGCTCGAGCAGCAGGGCGGGGGCCGCGGGCCAGGCGAGCTCGTCGAGCACCGACCGGAAGGTGTCGTAGCGCTCGTCGCCGACCTGGTCCCGCAACGCCTGCTCGATGTCGGCGACCACGGCCAGGGTCCGGTCCCGCACCTCGTCGCCGGTGGCAGTCCGTCGCACCAGGGTGGCCCGACGGTCGACCGGGTCGGGTTCGACCACGACGAGGCCCATGCCGACCAGCTCCTGCACCCGCATGCCGATGGCCTGCTTCGAGATCCAGCCCTCGGCCAGGCGAGCGGGGCGGGTGCCCTCCGGCGCGAGCAGGCTCAGGATCCGCCCGTGGGAGCCGCGCAGACGCACGCCCACCGCACCTCGCCGGGCACCGAGCTCGTCGCCGAGTCGGGCCAGCAGCGTGTCGAGCGCGGCCAGCAGGTGCGGGAAGGACGGCGGTCCAACTTCGTCAACCATGTTGACAAACTAGCGGACTTCGCCTATCCCTTGCGGCATGGCCGCTCCGCACACCACCTCAGCCGCCGGCATCGGCGACCAGATCGCCCGCCTGGCCGCCGGCGACCCGGACGCGGGCCCCTGGATGGCGTCTCCACTCGACCACCGGGTGGAGAACATGACCACGGCCCGCCTCGAGCGGCACACGGGCGCTCTCGCCGACGGCACGCCGTGGTCGGTGGTCGTCAAGACCCTGCAGCCCGCGTCCGCGCACTGGTCCTTCGCCGAGATCCCACCCCAGTTCCGCGCCGAGGTCCTCGCCGACCTCGACTGGCGAGCGGAGCCGGACGTCTACCGGAGCGGCCTCGGCGCCGCCCTCCCCCCGCCGAGGCGCATGCCCGGGGCCCACGCCATCGTGGACGATGCCCCGGGCTCGGTCTCGATCTGGATGGAGGACGTCGACGACGTCGGCTCGTGGGACCTCGCCCGCCACGGCCGCACGGCCGCGGCGCTGGGTGCGCTCGGTGGCCGCTGGACCGGCGAGCAGGCCGGCGAGGCCTTCGGACTGGGCGGCCGTGACATCGGCAACCTCTTCTTCGGCAAGGTCCTGAACCACGACCTGCCGATGCAGGCCGATGATGCGTTCTGGAACGACCCGGTGGTGGCCGAGACCGTCGACGAGCACCATCGCCGCGACCTCGGTCGGCT
Source organism: uncultured Acidimicrobiaceae bacterium (assembly GCA_964498565.1). GTDB lineage: Bacteria > Actinomycetota > Acidimicrobiia > Acidimicrobiales > Salinilacustritrichaceae > Salinilacustrithrix. The sequence continues at coordinate 2,416 of CAZCJT010000228.1, read as the reverse complement.
CGCCGACGCCATCCCCGCGCTCCTCGCCGCGGCCGGCGCCGCCGCGACCGGCGTCTGCCACGGGGATGCGAGCCCCGACAACTTTCGCGAGCCGGGCGACGGCACCATCGTCGCCCTCGACTGGAGCTACGGCCACGTCGGGGTCCTCGGGTCCGACCTGGCCCAGCTGCTGGCCGGCCGCTTCGCCTCCGGTGCCGCGGGTGATGCCGACCCGGAGCCGGTGGCGGACACTGTGGTCGAGGGCTACCTCGATGGGCTGGATCGCGCCGGGCGCTCGGTCGACCCGGGACAGGTCCGGCTCGGCTTCGCGCTCCACCTGGCGGTGCGCTTCGCGTTCTGCGCGCTGCCGCTCGAGCACCTCGACGAACGGGACGACCAGGATCGTCGCCGCGTCCTGCGGCCGCGGGCCCGGCTGGCCCGCTTCGCCATCGACCAGGCGCTCGCCCTGGCCCGCTGAGCGGGTCAGCCGCCGATCTGCGACATCGACTTCCGGGGGCGGATGAACTGGACGTTGCCGATGGCGTGCCCGGCCCACTTGGCGCCGACGGCCCGCCGCATCACGGCGGCGATGTCGTCGTCGGTGCCGCCGTCGCGGAGGGGACCCCGCAGGTCGAACTCGTCGAGGGCGAAGAGGCAGTTGCGGAGCTGGCCCTCGGCCGTGAGGCGGACGCGGTCGCAGGACTCGCAGAACGGGCGGGTGACCGTGGGGACGACGCCCACGATGTCGCCGGCAGACGTCCCGGCCGCACCGGCGGGGCTGTCGAGGTAGCGCCACTGCTCGGCCGGCTCGTGACCTCGCACGATCGGCTCGATGGGGAACACCTCGCCGATGCGGCGGACGATCTCGGCCTGGGGCACCACCTTGGCGTGCTTCCAGCCGGCGTCGGCGTCGAGGGGCATGAACTCGATGAAGCGCACGGTGACGTCGTGGTCGCGCCCGAAGCGGGCGAAGTCGAGGACCTCGTCGTCGTTGACCCCGCCGACCAGCACGACGTTGACCTTCACCGGGTCCAGGCCGGCCTCCTTGGCCGCGTCGATGCCGTCGAGCACCTTGGCCAGCTCGTCGCGGCGGGTCAGCTCGAGGAAGCGCTCGCGGCGCAGGGAGTCGAGGCTCACGTTGATCCGGCGCAGTCCGGCGTCGGCGAGCGCCTGGGCCTGGGCCCGCAGCGTGGACCCGTTCGTGGTCATGGCCAGGTCGACGCCCAGCGCCGCCAGCTTCTCGACGAGGACCGGCAGGTGGGCCCGTACCGTCGGCTCGCCACCGGTGAGGCGGATGCTGTCGACGCCGAAGCGCTCGACGAACACCCGGGCGACGCGGGTGATCTCCTCGAAGGAGAGGATCTCCTCGCGGGCCAGCCACTGCATCCCCTCCTCCGGCATGCAGTACGTGCACCGGAAGTTGCAGCGGTCGGTGACCGAGATCCGCAGGTCGCGGTGGACGCGGCCGAACCCGTCGACGAGTTGCTCGGGGACGACGGGACCGGCCATGCCCCGCCCACGGTACCGGTGTCGCGCCGGCGGCGCTCCGGGCGCGTCAGGCCGGAGACACGTGCCCGGTGACGTCGTCCTCGAACCGCCAGGCGCCCTCGGCCATCGTGAGTCGGTGGCGGGGGCCGGGGGCGTCGAGTTCGCCGGAGTCGTAGGCGGCGTCACCCTGCCAGATGGTCGCCATGGCGCTGCCGTCCGCGGACCCGGCGATCCGGGTGCGGTAGCGGAACGCCTCCCGTGACCTGGCCGCGGCCAGCGCGGCATCGACGTCGGCGTGGGGCGCCAGGTCGTGGAGCGTGACGACCGTGGGCGGCACGAGCTGGATCTCGCCGACATCGCGCCGGGCGAGCATCTCGGCGGGGCGCACCCACTGATCCTCGTGGATCTCTCCCATGTCGATGGTGACGACCCCGTCCTCGCCCACCGGCGCCCGGCACACGAAGAACCAGGTGGAGAACCGCTTGTTCGAGCTCATCGCCTCCGCCTCCGGCGGCGTCCAGTGCGAGAAGAGCACCATGTCGTCCGGCTGGACCAGCAGGTCGGCCTCCTCCATCGCCTCGCGCGCCGCCGCCGTGCGAGCCGCCTGGAGCTCCTGGCCGGCCGGTGCCGGACCATCGGGGCCGTCGGGGTCGTCGGCGGCGGGCCAGTCCTCGGGGTCGATGCGCCCACCGGGGAAGACCCACATGCCGCCGAAGGCGAGCTTGGAGTTCTTCCGCAGCATCAGCACCTCGAGCGCGGTGGTGCCGTCGGCCTGCACAGCGTCGCGGAGCGGGATGACCGTCGCGGCCGGGATGAGCTCGCCCTGGGTGGGCACGAACGTCATGCGAGCCGCCGTCAGCCGCTGGCCTCGGCCAGGGCCCGCCCGGTGAGCACGCGGGCCAGGTGGCGGCGGAAATCGGCGGAGGCGTTCAGGTCGGCGGCCGGCTCG
>CAZCJT010000227.1:0-4791 GCA_964498565.1 uncultured Acidimicrobiaceae bacterium | reverse complement strand
GGCCTGCGCTGGCTGTCCACCGCGCTCGACGACGGGTTCCACGCCCCCGGCCTGCTCGACGGCGAGCCGGACCTGGCGCCCCTGCGCGTCTTGCCCGGCTGGGCGACGCTTCGCGCCCGGCTGGCTTGACCGCTTTGCCCGCTTTCGGGGCCCGGCGGTTGGCGAAATGCGCAGTTCGTCCCGGCCTAGCGCCGGCATGGCTGGGATACGGAGCCAGAGGTCGAGCGCACCGATGACCAGGGGGGTGATGTGCCGATGGACGAGGACCTGGAGACCTGCCGCCAGCGCATCGACGCCCTCGACGCGTGCGAGCGCCGTGTCGATGCCCAGGCCGCCTTCACCCCCGGTGACGACTACCGGCCCGTCGTCAACCTCGTGCTCGCCGCCGCCGAGGTCCTCGAGCCGCCGGTGCCGCAGCAGCGCCTCGAGGACCTGCGGCTCGCCGTGACCGAGGCGTGCAGCAACGCGGTGAAGGTGCACCGCCCCGATGCGCTGTGCGATCCCGTGGTGGTGTCGTGCCACATCGACGACGAGACCGTGCGGGTCGATGTCCGCGACCGGGGCCCCGGCTTCGACCCCGACCTGCTCGAGCCGCTGCCCGACCCGGAGGACCCGGCCCGGCTGCGGTACGAGCACGGGCTCGGCGTGGAGCTCATGCGCTCGCTCACCGACGACCTGTCCTTCCACCACGAGACCGACGGCACCGTGGTGGCGATGTGCCTCAGACGGTGAGCGCCTGCTCCTTGGCCCAGCGGTAGTCGGCCTTGCCGGCGGGGGAGCGGACCACCGAGTCCACGAAGACGAAGGCCTTGGGGAGCTTGAAGCGGGCGACGTGGGCGGCCGCCTCCTCGAGCAGCGCCTGCTCGTCGGCGTCGGCGCCCGGCCGCAGCTGCACGACGGCGATCACCTCGTTGCCCCACTTCTCGCTCGGTCGTCCCGCCACCACGACGTCGAAGACGTCGCGGTGGTGGGCCAGCGCCTGCTCGACCTCCTCGGCGAAGATCTTCTCGCCACCCGAGTTGATCGTGACCGAGTCGCGACCGAACAGCTCGATCTCGCCTTCGGCGGTGAGGCGGGCCCGGTCACCGGGCACCGCGAAGCGGGTGCCGTCGATGACGGGGAAGGTGCGCTCCGTCTTCTCCGCGTCGCCCAGGTAGCCGAGCGGCACGCGGCCCTTCTGGGCGAGCCAGCCGTCGCCCTCGTGGCCGGGCTCGAGCACGGTGGACAGGTCGGCCGACACGACGGCTGCGCTGGGTCCGGGGGTGAAGCGGCCGGTCGACGACTTCGCTCCGGCGGCCGAGACGTGGCTCATCTGCGAGCCGGTCTCCGAAGCACCGACCGCGTCGAGCACCATGGCCGAGGGCAGCGCGGCCAGGAACCGGTCCTTCAACGTGGAGTTGAGGGGCGCCCCGCCGGAGACGATGGCCAGGAGCGAGCTGCCGTCGTGGGTGCCCGTCTCGAGCTCCTCGATGAGCGGGCGGCCGAACGCGTCGCCGACCATCAGCAGGACGTTCACGCCCTCGCGGTCGACGGTCTCCCACACGTCGTTCGGGTCGAGGCGGACGACGTCGCGCTGGAGCACGATGCACGACCCGCCGTTCAAGCCGGAGAACGCCACCCACTGCGATGCGCCGTGCATCAGGGGCGGGGCCGGCAGGACCTTCGCGCCTCCGCTGTTCCGGGCCGCGTCGACGATCTCCTCGAGCGACGCCTTCTCCGCGCCGGTCGTCAGGTCGCGACCGCCCATCGAGCCCATGAAGATGTCCGCCTGGCGCCACAGCACGCCCTTGGGCATGCCGGTCGTGCCGCCGGTGCAGAGGATGTAGAGGTCGTCGGGGGAGCGCTCGAGGGCCGGCGCGGTGGTGGGTGCGGCGGCGAGCGCGTCCTCGTAGAAGATCGCGCCGTCGAGCAGCGGGCCGTCGCCGACCTGGATGAGCGTGCGCAGGTCGGGCAGCTTCGGCAGGACGGCGGCGAGGGTCTCGGCGAAGCGGCTGTCGAAGACGATGGCGTTCGCCTGGCAGCTCTGCAGCAGGTAGAGCAGCTCCTCCTCGACGTAGCGGTAGTTCACGTTGAAGGGCGCCACCCGGGCCTTGAAGGCCCCGAGCATGGACTCGAGGTACTCGTTGCCGTTGTAGAGGTAGATGGCGAGGTGGTCCTGGTGGCTCTCGTGCCCGCCGAGGCCCTCCCGTGACCGGTGGGCACCGTGCCCGGCGTCGTGCAGCACGTTGGCGAGCGCGTTGGCCCGCTCGTCGAGCTGGCGGTAGGTCCAGCGCCGGTCGCCCCAGATGACGGCGTCGTTGTCGGGGAGCGCGGCAGCGACCGCTTCGTACACGTCGGCGAGGTTGAAGTCCATCTTCCGCTACCCCCTGCAGCACCTTCGAGATCGACGCAGGACGCTATTGAGCGGGCGGTCGACGTCCCAATCCGGACCGCGGGGTCGGGCGGCTCAGGAGAACCAGATGCGCTGGTGCTCCTTGGAGTCGCGGTGCAGCAGCAGTGCGACGAGCAGGACCTCGAACATGAGGCTGATGATGCCGACGCCGAGCACCGCGTCGAGGCCCCCGACGAGGAACCGGAGCACGAAGGGGGCGAAGGCCATGACCAGGCCGAGCTGGTACCCCCACCGCTTCTCGTTGGCGATGCCGTAGCCGGCCGCCACCTTGCCGCCGACGAGGAGCAGGCCGAAGGCGGACAGGCTGCCGAGCGAGAAGAGGGCGTCGAAGGCGGCGCTGATGTACAACAGGAGGACCGCGTTACCGAGCGTCTGGGGCAGCGAGTGATTGATCCACCGGCGGGTCTCCATGGGTGACAGTCTCGCAGGTGTCGCGCTCGCGGCAGGAGCGGGCACCCGGCTGCGGCCCCTCTCGCTGCTGCGACCGAAGGTGCTCTGCCCCGTGGGTGGCGAGCCCCTGATCGACCACGCCATCGGACGCCTGAGGTCGGTGGTCGACGACGTGGCGGTCAATGCCCACGAGCGCCAGCCGATGCTCGTCCAGCACCTCGACCACCGGGTCCACCTGTCCGTCGAGCGGGGCGATGCGCTCGGCACGGCCGGCGGCGTGGCCAACCTGCGGGGCTGGCTGGACGGCCGGGCGGCGGTCGTGGTCAACGGGGACACGTGGTGCCCGGGTGGGCTCCGCCACCTCGTCGACGGTTGGGACGGAGAGCGGATCCGGATCCTCGTGTCCGGAGACGAGCCCTTCGGGCCCGGCTCGAAGGTGGCGGCGTCGCTCCTGCCGTGGGCCGTGGTGCTCGGCCTCCCGGTCAGTCCCTCCGGCCTCTGGGAGGTGTCGTGGCGCGATGCCCTCGACGAAGGCCGGATCGACACGGTGCACCACCGGGGGCCCTTCGTCGACTGCGCCGACGCCGTCGACTACCTCCGGGCGAACCTGGCGGCCGCCGGCGGCAGCGTCGTCGGCGAAGGCGCCGTCGTCGACGGCACCATCGAGGAGTCCGTCGTCTGGCCCGGCGGGCGGGTGCACGCCAGCGAGCACCTCCGTCGAGCGATCCGCACCGACGCCGGCACCACCGTGCTCGTGCGCCGGGACGGTTCCCTGCGCCTCCCCTGAACCCCGTTCTGGCCTACCGATCCCCACACATGCGGGGGAATCCGCACACCAGAACGGTCAGGGGGTGGCGGCCCGGCGCCGGCGGGGGGAGCGCACCGGCGTGGCCTCGTGACCGGCCCGGAGCTGCCCGCAGGCGGCGTCGATCTCGTTGCCCCGGTTGCGCCGGACGGTGGCGTTCACGCCGAGCTGCTCGAGGCGGTCGCGGAACTCCCGGACCCGTGCGGGAGGCGTGCCCCGCACGGCGTAGCCGGGCGTCGGGTTCAGCGGGATGAGGTTCACGTGGGCCCGGACGCGGCGGGCGGCGACGGCGAGCTCGTGGGCGTCCTGGTCCCGGTCGTTGACGCCGTCGATGAGGGCCCACTCGAACGACAGGCGCCGGTGGGTGGCATCGACGTACTCCCCGCACGCCTGCAGGAGCCGCTCGATGGGGTAGCGCCGGTTGATGGGCACCAGCTCGTCGCGCAGCTCGTCGTTGGCCGCGTGCAGCGACACGGCCAGGTTCACCGGGAGCGGCTCGCGCGTGATGCGCTCGATGCCGGGCACCAGGCCGACCGTCGACACGGTGATGTGCCGAGCCGACAGGCCGAGCGCCCCGTGGATGCGCTGCACGGCGGCCCAGGTGGCGTCGTAGTTGGCCAGCGGCTCGCCCATGCCCATGAACACCACGTTGGACAGCCGTCGGGGCGTGGCGATCCGGGCCGCCACCACGACCTGCTCGACGATCTCGCCGACGGTGAGGTGCCGCTCGAAGCCGGCCTGGCCCGTGGCGCAGAAGCTGCAGGCCATGGCGCAGCCGGCCTGGCTGGACACGCAGACGGTGGAGCGATCGGGGTAGTGCATGAGCACCGTCTCGACGCTGGCGCCGTCGGCCAGGCGCCACAACCACTTGACGGTGTCGCCGTCGTCGCTGACCGACTCGGCGGCCGGCTCGAGCGCGAGGGGCAGCTCGTCGGCCAGCCGGGTCCGGAGCGACTTGGGCAGGTTGGTGATGTCGTCGGGGTCGACGTGGTGCTCGTACAGGCCCTGCCAGAGCTGGTCGAGCCGGTAGCCGGGCTCGCCGTGGAGCACGCCGGCGAGCGCGTCGCGGTCGAGCTCGTAGCGGGTCGGCACGATCGACCAGCGTAGGGCTCGCCGGGCCGGCGCCCACCGGGCCCCAGCGGTCGTAGCCTGGCGCCGTGGCCGATCCCCTCACGTCCGATCCCGACGGGATCCGCCCCGAGCC
>CAZCJT010000226.1:0-4803 GCA_964498565.1 uncultured Acidimicrobiaceae bacterium | reverse complement strand
CGATCCCCAACCCCCAGGCCTGACCCGGCGGACGAACTGCGACACCTGGCCAGCACGGGGCTGACCAGATGTCGAATCCTCGGAAGGCGGTTAGCTGCGGACCTTCTTGCGCACCGTGCTGGCCACCTCGTCGACCTGGTGGCGGGCGTCGCCGGCCAGGTGCTCGGCCCGGCTGCGGGCCCGTTCGGCCGCCTTGCGGGCCGACTTCGACGTCTTCTGGAGGCGGGCCCGGGCCTCCTCGGCCTTGGCCTCGGCCTGCTTGCGGGCGCTGGCCGCCTTGGCCTCGGCCTGCGCCTTGCGCATGCGGCGCCGCTCGTCCTTGCGGGCCGACTTGGCGTCGTGCAGGGCGTGGAGCTCGCTGCCCTTCAGCTTGTGCTCGACCGACTGGAGTCGCTCTTGGAGGGCGGCCCGCACGGCCGAGGTCTCGGCGAGGTCCGCTCGGGCCGCAGCCAGGTCCGCCTCGGTCTCGGCGAGCAGCTCCTTCTTGGACTTCCAGCCCACGAAGCCGAGCGTCGTGACCGACAGCGTCTTCCGGATGATTCCCATTGGTCGCCTCCAGGTTGTCAGGGGTGGGGACAGCGCGTCGGCCTTCCTACCCCATCGACGTCGCGGGCATGTTGTGGCGGTCGCCGTGCCGCGGGCTGGGGCATCCCGGCCCGACCTGACGGGAAGGGATCCACGCCCGCCACGACCGACGTATCGTTGGGCGTGACCAGCCCGAGGGAGCCCGCCGTGGAGCAGGAAATGAGCCCGTCCGCCACCGCACCCCCCGGCCACGCCGACTTCGTGGTGGTGGCCAACCGGCTCCCCGTCCGGCTCGACGACGACGGCGCCTGGGCGCTCAGCCCGGGCGGCCTCGTGTCGGCGATGCTGCCCGTCATGCGGGAGCGCCGTGGCTCCTGGGTCGGCTGGGACGGCAGCGACGACGGCGAGACCCAGCACTTCGAGTTCGAGGGGATCTCGCTGTCGGCCCTCGCCCTGTCCCAGAAGGAGCGCGAGGAGTACTACGGCGGCGCCTGCAACGAGACCATCTGGCCGCTCTTCCACGACGCCATCGAGACCACGCAGTTCCACCGCGAGACGTGGGCCGCGTACCGGCGGGTCAACCAGCGCTTCGCCGACGCCGCCTGCGCCGAGCTGGCGCCCGGCGGCACGGTGTGGGTGCACGACTACCAGCTCCAGCTCGTGCCCCGGATGATCCGCAAGCAGCGACCCGACGCCCGCATCGGCTTCTACCTGCACATCCCGTTCCCGCCCCTCGAGCTGTTCTCCCGCCTGCCGTGGCGGGCCGAGCTCCTCGACGGCCTCCTCGGCGCCGACGTCGTGGGCGTGCAGACCCAGGCCGACGCCCGCAACGTGCTCTACGGCGTGCGCCGCTTCTGCGACGTCGACGACCTGACCTTCGCCGGCGACGGCGGCGTGGTGCGGACCGGCCGCCAGACGGCGGTCGTGAAGGCCTTCCCGATCTCGGTCGACTTCGAGGCCATCGCCGAGCAGGCCTCCACCGACGAGGTCGAGCTGGCCGTCAAGGAGCTGCGCAAGGAGCTGGGCGATCCCGAGCACGTCCTGCTCGGCGTCGACCGCCTCGACTACACCAAGGGCATCGACCTCCGGCTCAAGGCCGTCCACGAGCTGCTGATGGAGGGTCGTCTCGATCCCCGCACGACGGCGGTCATCCAGGTGGCCGTGCCCAGCCGCGAGGACGTGCAGGGCTACGACTCGGTGCGCAGCCGGGTCGAGCAGCTCGTCGGCACCATCAACGGCGACTACGGCGAGCTGGGCCGGCCGGTGGTGCAGTACATCCACAAGAGCCTCCCCTTCGCCGAGCTGCTGGTGCTGTACCGGATCGCCGACGTGCTGCTCGTGACCCCGTTCCAGGACGGCATGAACCTGGTGGCGAAGGAGTACGTCGCGGCCCGGGTCGACGACACCGGGGCGCTGGTGCTCTCCGAGTTCGCCGGCGCCGCCGAGGAGCTCAGCGACGCCTTCCTGGTGAACCCCTACGACACCGAGCACCTCAAGGAGCAGATCGCCGCCGCGGTGTCCATGGACGCCGACGAGCAGCGCTCGCACATGCACGCCATGCGCAGCATCGTGCAGCGCAACGACCTGGCCGCGTGGGCCACCGCGTTCCTCGCCCTCCTCTCGATCAGCTGAGCCGACCTACGATCCCCTCGTGCCTTCCATCCTCGACCGGGTCCTGCTGAACGTCCAGGCGGTCGACACCGTCCGGCGGATGGGGCTGCTGCATCCCAAGATGGCGTCGTCGATCCTCCGGTCGGCCCGCCGCTGGGGCCCCACCCTCGCCGCCGGGTACGCCGCCGGCGTGCTGCGAGGACCGGACGAGGTCGCCATCGTCGACGACGACGGTCCGATCACGTTCCGTCAGGTGCACGAGCAGTCGAGCGCCCTGGCCAACGCCCTCGCCCAGCACGACGTGGGCCCCGAGACCCCGGTGGCGCTCCTGGCCCGGAACAGCCGGTGGTTCGTGCTGTCGGTGGCGGCCCTCGACAAGCTCGGCGCCACGGTGCTGTACATGAACACCGGCTTCGCCGGTCCCCAGCTCGCCGACGTGCTCGCGCGCGAGGGCTGCGACCTGCTCCTGCACGACGACGAGTTCAGCGAGGCCGTCGCCGCCCACGCCCCCGACGTCCGCCGGCTGGTCTGCGACCGGCCGCCCGGCGACGGGACCGACGACCTGTCGTCCCTGGTGCGGTCGGCCTCCGACGAGGACCCGGGGAAGCCCCGACGCCAGGGCCACCAGGTGATCCTGACCTCCGGCACCACCGGCGCCCCCAAGGGCGCGTCCCGAAGCAAGGAGAGCGTGGGAACGGGCCTCGTCGCCGCCACCGCCATCTTCCAGCGGGTGCCGTTCCGTGCCGGCGACGTGCACGCCGTCCCGGCCCCCATGTTCCACTCCCTCGGCAACGCGGCGCTGCTGGCCGCGGCCGCCATGTCCCACACGCTGGTCCTGTCCCGCCGGTTCGATCCCGAGCACCTGCTCGGCCAGATCCAGGAGCACCGGGTCCGTGTCGTCACCGTCGTGCCGGTCATGCTCCAGCGCATCCTGGCCCTGCCCCCCGAGGTCACCGAGCGCTACGACACCTCCAGCGTCGAGGTCGTGTTCTCGTCCGGCTCGGCCCTGCCCGGCTCGGTCGCCACCGAGTGGATGGACCGGTTCGGCGACAACCTCTACAACATGTACGGCTCCACCGAGATCGCCGCCGCCAGCATCGCCACGCCCGGCGACCTCCGGGCTGCTCCCGGCACCGCCGGTCGGCCGCTGAGCGGTGTCGAGGTGCGCTTGTACGACGACGACGACCGCCCCGTGTCCGAACCCGGCGCCGTCGGCCGGATCTTCGTCGGCAGCGCGCTGCGCTTCGAGGGCTACACCGGGGGCCAGACGAAGGCGTCCATCGACGGGCTGCTGTCGTCGGGCGACCTCGGCCGGTTCGACACCGAGGGCCGCCTCTTCATCGGCGGCCGGGACGACGACATGATCGTCTCCGGCGGCGAGAACCTGTTCCCGAGCGAGGTGGAGGACCTCCTCACCGACATGGACGGCGTGCACGAGGTCGCCGTGCTCGGCGTCGACGACGCGCAGTTCGGCCAGCGGCTGGTCGCGTTCGTGGTGCTGGAGGACGGGGCGTCGCTCGACGAGGCGGCGGTGAAGGCCCACGTGAAGGCCAACCTGGCGAACTACAAGGTGCCCCGGTCGGTGTGGTTCCTCGACGAGCTGCCCCGCAACGCCACGGGCAAGGTGCTCAAGCGGGACCTGCGTCAGCGCGCGTCCGACGCGTAGCGCTCGACCGGCTGCGCCGCCGGCCCGGTGTCCTGGACCGGGGGAGCGGAACCGAGCCTCCACACGAAGGTGAGCATCGAGGTCCACAGGACGTGGGCCGCGATCGGCGCGACGAGGCCGCCGCGCCAGGCGAACAGCGCACCCCACACCGCGCCGCCGAGGAGGGCGGCCACGGCCAACGCCCACTTGCGCTCGAAGACCTGCACGGCGGTGTAGGCCACCAGCGCGAGCGCGAGGCCGCCGACGCCCTGGAGGACCCCCCGGAACAGGAGCTCCTCGGCGATGCCCATCGCGGCGATCGGACCGACCATCCGCGCCGCCGTGTCCTCCTCGCCCAGCCGGTACAGGTCCCGGACCTGGTGGCCGAAGGCGGGGAAGATGCGGGTGATGACGGCGTAGCCCACGTGGGTGGCCACCAGCCACGCCGCGCCGACGCCGAGGCCGATGGTGAGCTCGGTGGCGTCGAGGGGACCGACGATCTCGCCGAGACGGCCGAGAGCCGCCAAGCCGATGACGGCTGTCGCCGAGACCGCACCGGCCGCGATCCAGGTCCGGGGCCAGATGCCCGGGCGGGGCAGGGCGAACATGTACGCGAACGCGCCGAACGCGACGCCGAGGGATGCGAGGACCACCACGGTCTCGGCGCTCAGGGCGTCGCTGATGCTCATCGGGCCGGTTCGACGTGGGAGGTGTTGGCCGAGAAGCCGTCCCACGCGGTGATGCGCTCGGTGCGGATCGCCACCGTGGCGCGGGGGCCGTCGACGTCGACCAGGTCGAGGTGGCCGCGCAGCATCAGGCCGCGCTTCTCGTCCGGCCGGCGGCTGGCGCTGTCGTCGAACGTGGCGCACCCGGGGCCGGGGAGCTCGGCCCGCACCTGGGCCAGGGCGGCGGCGGACACCGCGAAGCGGTCGTCATCCGACCACCGGGCGGGCAGGACCACGGGTCCGGACGGCGTGGCGATGCCCAGGCGGGCGGGGGCGTCGGGGCGGACGAGGTGCTCC
>CAZCJT010000225.1:0-4807 GCA_964498565.1 uncultured Acidimicrobiaceae bacterium | reverse complement strand
GGCGTCGAGCCGCCGCCCGGCGTGCGAACCGAGACGCTGGGCGCCCGGGGCGAGGGCACGCTGGCCGAGCTGGTGACGCCCGATCCGCTCCCGCCGGTTGCCCGCGACCGCAGCGACTGCGCCGCCATGCTCTACACCTCGGGCACCACCGGCCGGTCGAAGGGGGCGATGCTCTCGTGCACGAACCTGGTCTCGAACGCCCGGGCGCTCGCTGCGGCGTGGCGGTTCGCGCCCGACGACGTCCTCCTGCACGTCCTGCCCACCTTCCACGTGCACGGCCTGTTCGTGGCCCTCCACTGCAGCTTCGCCGTCGGCGCGTCGGTGCGGCTGCACGAGCGGTTCGACCCGGACGCGGTGATCCGGGACCTGCCGGCCAGCACCGTGCTGATGGGCGTCCCGACCCACTACCACCGGCTCCTCGCCCACCCGGGCCTCGACGCCGAGGCCTGCCGCGGGGTGCGCCTGTTCACCTCGGGCTCGGCCCCCCTGCCCGCCCACGAGCACGAGGCGTTCGCCGCCCGCACCGGGCACCGGATCGTCGAGCGGTACGGCATGACGGAGACCATGATCCTCACCTCGAACCCCTACGACGGCGACCGGATCGCCGGCACCGTGGGGTTCCCCCTCGGCGGCATCGAGGTGCGGGTCGCCGACGACGAGGGCGAGCCCGTGCCGACCGGCGCCACCGGCACGGTGGAGGTGCGCGGGCCCAACGTGTTCCTCGGCTACTGGCGCCGGCCGGATGCAACCGCGGCGGCCATGCGCGACGACGGGTGGTTCGTCACCGGGGACGTTGGCTCCCTCGACGAGGAGGGCCGCCTCGCGCTGGCCGGCCGGGCCAGCGACCTCATCATCTCCGGCGGGTTCAACGTGTACCCGAAGGAGGTGGAGCTGGTCCTCGACCAGGCGCCGGGCGTGGACGAGTCCGCCGTCATCGGCCTTCCCGACCCCGACCTCGGCGAGGTGGTCGTGGCGGTGCTGGTCGCCGACGGAGCCATCGACGAGGCCGACGTGCTGGCGGCGTGCGACGGCCTGGCCCGGTTCAAGCGCCCGCGCCGGCTCGTCGTGGTGGACGAGCTGCCCCGGAACGCGATGGGCAAGGTCCAGAAGGCGCTGCTGCGAGCCGAGCTGGCCTGACCTCGGCGGTCAGCCGCCTGCGACCTCGAGGCCGGCCTCGCGCTGGACGCTGCGGACGTACGCGATCACGGCGTCGACCTCGGTGACCGACAAGCCCGGAACCGGCGTCATGCCGGCCTCGAAGCGGGGCCAGTTCTCGGGCGCCTTGCCCTGCTCGATCACGGTGCGGATGTCGGCATCGGTGAGGCCCTCGTACATCTCGTGGGTGAGCGGCGGCCCGGCCAGCCCACCCCCGCCTCCGGGGCCGTGGCAGGTGGCGCAGCTCTGGTCGAAGACCTCCTGCCCGAGCGCCACCTGCTCGGGGGAGCCGGGCGCCGGCGGGTCGTCCGAGCCGCCGGTGGCGACCACGACCACGGCGACCACGAGAGCGACCGCGACGACCACGACGGGGATCGCCCAGGACATCGTGCGGCGGCGCTGCGCCTTGCGGGCCCGGTCGGCGGCGGCGTGGCGGGCGTGCTTGCGCTCGGAGCTCATGGCATCGTCCTCATTTCCCGATGCTGACACGGCCATTCCCATCGTCGGTGCCGTAGCGTGGCCCCGATCGGTGCGCATGGGTGAGCCGACGGGTAGGGAGCAGCGATGCCGGTCGATACCAAGCCCACGGTCCTCATCGTGGACGACGAGGTGGACATCCGATTGCTGGTCCGGGCCATCCTGGAGTCGTCCGAGCTCGGGGTCGAGGTCGTCGGCGAGGCCGTCGACGGCAACGACGCCCTCGCGGTCTTCCGCACGCTCGACCCGCCCTCGGTGCCCGACGTCGTCATCCTCGACAACCGCATGCCGGGCAAGGAGGGCCTCGACGTCGCCGCCGAGATGCTCGACCAGGAGCCCCGCCAGCACATCGTGCTGTTCAGCGCCTTCGTCACCCCCGAGATCGAGGAGCGGGCCAAGGCCCTCGGCGTGCGGGCCTGCGTCGGCAAGAACGACTTCGCCCTGCTGCCCGAGCTCGTGGTGTCGCTCAGTCGCTGAGGCCCTCGAGGTCGAGACGTCCGTCGGCGGCCATCGGCACCGGAACCGCCGAGGTCACCGCATCCACGGGGATGGGGCCATAGACGTGGGGATAGCCGTCGCCGTCCGATGCCGACTCCACCCGCACCTCGGCCGCGACCCGGTCGGCGTCGATGCGGAGCAGCACGATGTCGTCCCGCCCCCGGTAGTACCGGTCGGCGGTGCCCTGCACCTGGTGCGGGAACGAGCAGTGCACGAACCCCTCCTCGGCGAGCGACGTGTCGATCGTGGACCGCTCGTAGGTCCCCGACCGCTGCGCCCGCTCCCACTCGGCGGCGACGGCGAGGTGCAGGAGGCCTCCCGGCCCGTGCGGGCCAGGAAGCCCAGGAGGCATCGCGTCCTCCCGCACCGGCGACCGGCCGCTCATGCCGGGCCGGCGAAGATGCCCTCGGCGTCGTGGCTGGGGCCGACGGGTGCCGGTGCGTCGTACCGGGCCGCCTCGTGCCGGGCGACCAAGAAGTGGTGCACCTCGTCCGGGCCGTCGGCGAGGCGGAGGGTGCGCTGGGAGGTGTACATGCCGGCCAGCGGGGTCCACTCGGACACGCCGGTGGCGCCGTGGACCTGGATCGCCTGGTCGATGATCTGGCAGACCTTCTCCGGGACCATGGCCTTGACCGCGCTCACGTAGACCCGGGCCTCCTGGTTGCCGAGCACGTCCATGGCCTTCGCCGCCTTCAGCACCATGAGCCGGCAGGCGTCGAGCTCGATGCGGGCCCGTGAGACGGTCTCCATGTTCTTGCCCAGGCTCAGGATCGGCTTGCCGAACGCCTCCCTGAACTTCGCCCGGCGGATCAGCAGCTCCAGGGCCTTCTCGCCCTGGCCGATGGCGCGCATGCAGTGGTGGATGCGGCCCGGGCCGAGCCGCACCTGGCTGATCTCGAAGCCGCGCCCCTCCCCGAGCAGCATGTTGGACGCCGGCACACGCACGTCGGTGAAGCGGAGGTGCATGTGGCCGTGCGGGGCGTCGTCGTGGCCGAAGACGTGCATCGGGCCGAGGATCTCGACTCCCGGCGTGTCCATCGGGACGAGGATCTGGGACTGCTGCCGGTGCGGTGGGGCGTCGGGATCGGTCTGGCACATGACGATCATGATCTTGCAGCGGGGATCGCCGGCCCCGGAGATGTAGTACTTCTCCCCGTTCAGGACGTACTCGTCGCCGTCCTTGATCGCCTGCAACCGGACGTTCTTGGCATCGGACGACGCCACGTCGGGCTCCGTCATGGCGAAGGCCGACCGGATCTCACCCTTCAGGAGCGGCTCCAGCCACTGCTCCTTCTGCTCCGGCGTGCCCACCCGCTCGAGCACCTCCATGTTCCCGGTGTCGGGTGCGGAGCAGTTGAGCGACTCCGACCCCAGCGGGTACTTGCCGAGCTCCACGGCGATGTAGGCGTAGTCGAGGTTGGACAGGCCGCCCACCTCGGAGTCGGGGAGGAAGAAGTTCCACAGGCCGGCCTCGCGCGCCTTGGCCTTGGCGTCGTCGAGGAGCTCGAGCTGACCGGGGGCGTGGGCCCAGCGGTTCTCCCGGTTCTCGCCGAGGCGGAAGTACTCCTCCTGCATCGGCGCCACGACCTCCTCGAGGAACTGGACGACCCGCTTCAGCAGCGGCTTGGCCTCCTCGCTCATCCGCAGATCGAACAGCTCGACTGGTTCTTCCGGGGTGCCCATGGGTGGCGTCCTCTCGTGGCGTGCTCCACCCCGTCCGTGGGGGCGTGACCTCCGAATGTAGGCCCACCCGGGACCGGTCATGGTGGGGAGGACCCGTCGGTCGGCGGGCCGCTTCGGTAGAAAGCCCTGACATGCCTCTCCGCACCGACTTCCGCCTCGACGGCCGGGTCGCCATCGTGACCGGCGCATCCAGCGGCATCGGGCACCGCTTCTCCCAGGTCCTCGCCGCCCACGGAGCGACGGTGCTGGCCGCCGCGCGCCGGGCCGACCGGCTCCGAGACCTGGCCGCGACCAGCGAGCGGATCCACGCCGCCGCCTGCGACGTCGCCGACGACGACGAGCTCGGCGCGCTGGTCGACCGAGCCGTCGCCGACCACGGCCGCATCGACGTGGTGGTCAACAACGCCGGCACCACCGACGCCGTCACCCCCGCCGAGCACGAGGACCCGGCGCTGTTCCGCCGCGTGGTCGACGTGAACATGAACGCCTGCTTCGTGCTCGCCGCCGCTGCGGCCCGCCAGATGATCGTGCAGGAGCAGGGCGGCTCCATCATCAACATCGCGTCGGTGCACGGGCTGGTGGCCGCGGCCCCGAACGCCCAGGCCGCATACGCGGCGTCCAAGGGCGGACTCGTGAACCTCACCCGGGAGCTCGCCGCCCAGTGGGCCAAGCACCGCATCCGGGTCAACGCCATCGCGCCGGGCTACTTCGAGACCGAGCTCACCCAGGCCATGTTCGTCGGCGAGGACGCCGGCCTGCGCTACATCCGCCGCAACACCCTCCTCGGCCGCCCCGGCGAGCTGGAGGAGCTCGACGGGCCCCTGCTGCTGCTGGCATCGGACGCCGGGACCTACATCACGGGCCAGACCATCGCCGTCGATGGCGGCTGGACGGCGCGCTGACCGACCCTGGTCAGCGGGGGGCCAGGTCGGTGCAGGCCCGCAGCTCGTCCCAGCGCGCCGTGGCGTCCGCGGCCTCGGCGCCGAGGCGCAGC